>JASJGW010000046.1:0-7023 GCA_033791305.1 Gammaproteobacteria bacterium
CCTGCCCCACGTCCAGCAGCGTCACCCAGACTTCATTCTGCGACGGCCTGTCCGGCTGCACCAGGAACAGGGGCAGCAGCATTACCAGCCCCGTCCAGCGTGCGGGGAACCCGCGTGGCAGAAAAAGGACGGCGAGGCCCAGCATTGCCGGCAGCAACGTCCAGGCAAGTGGTTGATGCTGATGCCAGAGTGAAAAATCGAGCTGCGCCAGAAACGAAAGCCAGGGCCAGATAAAATCCAGCAACCCGGCAGATATACCCAGCAGGAATTGACCGGCCATGTCGTTTATCAACGCCACCAGGGCGCCAAGCAAGGCAACAGGCACCACCAGCATGCCGACCCAGGGGACGGCCAGGAAATTCGCCAGCGGCGCAACCACGGAGGCTTGCTGGAATGAGACCAGCAGGATCGGCAGCATGCAAATCGCCAATACAACATGCATGTGGAACCAGCGGTAGCCGGCCCCCTGCCGGCCATGTCGACCGCTGATCAGCCAGGCGATGATGGCAACGGCCCAGAATGACAACCACCAGCCAACAGACAGCACGGCGATGGGATCAATGATGAGCGTTACCAGCACCGCCAGGCAAAGTGCCTGTACCAGTGAGGTATAACGGTCAAATACAATTGCCAGCATGAAGACAGCGACCATGACCACGGCACGGCGTGCAGGAATATTGAATCCGGACAGCAGGGCATACAGCACGGCAGCAAGGATGGCTGCAAACGCCGCTGCCTTGCGCGCCGGCATCCGCTCGGCAAGTCGTGTGCCGCGTGACCAGGAAAACCGCACCAGCCAGAATACCAGTCCGGCTACCAGGCTGATGTGCAGGCCCGATATTGCCATCAGGTGACTGGTGCCGGTGGCACGCAGGGTGTTCCACTGTTGCACGCTGATATCGCTGCGATCACCCACCGTCAGGGCCTGCACCATTCCCAGTGAGGCCGGAGGATTGTCCATCCCGTCAATGGTCTTCATCAGCCGGTGACGCACGGCGGTGATCCCGTTGAGAACACCCGACTGCAGGCGCTGGTTTGCCGGGTCCTTGCGGATATAACCGGTCGCAATGATGCGCTGCTCGAATAACCAGCGTTCGTAGTCAAAACCGCCCGGGTTCGAGAAACCGCGCGGGCGCTTTAAACGTACCGCCAGGCGCCAGCGCTCGCCGCCCTCCATGGATTCGATCACGGCATAGTTGCTGAGTCGCACCTTGCCGTGAAAATCGGACCAGCCGGCACCGGCATCCAGCCGTTCCAGCTGGAACAAAAAACGGGTCTTGCCGGGTGCTACGCTCTTCGGGATATCCAGTAGCATCCCTTCAACCAGCAGTGTTTTCCCTTCGAGCCCTGCATCCAGCCTCGGTGTGAACGCGATTTCTGCGCGCAAGGCGGCCCAGAAAAAGCCGAGTATCAGAAATGCCGGGATGCGTGTTCGCGGCCAGCGCAATAACGCCAGCGTGAAAGGGACAAGCGTGTAAACAAGGATGGACGGGAGCGTGCTGCAAAATTGCAGCGCAACTACGCCGGCAAGAAAGGCGATAATGGGTAACTGCATGCTCGTCCCTGAACATCGTGTTGTAGGCAAGGCGCATGGCCCGCCCTGTACCCGGCGTCTGTGGCCGTGCCGGTCTACTGCTGTATCAAGCTGCCATCCTGCAGATAAAGGATACGATCCATGCGCTCTGCCAGAGAGATATCGTGTGTGACGATCAGCTGACTGGCGCCATACTCCTGGTTCAGCGCCAGCATCAGGTCAAAGACCAGTTCAGCATTCTGGCGGTCCAGGTTACCGGTTGGCTCATCAGCCAGTATGCACTGCGGGCGTGTTACCAGGGCACGCGCTACCGCCGCGCGCTGGCGCTCACCGCCGGACAGTTCGCCCGGTTTATGCATCAGCCGCGCAGTCAGACCAACGCGCCCCAGTATCTGCCCGGCCTGCTTGTCCGCCTCTGCCGGATCAGCACCCCCGATAAGCAAAGGCATGGCAACATTCTCGAGCGCCGTAAACTCCGGAAGCAGGTGATGAAACTGGTAGACAAACCCGAGCGTGCTGTTGCGCAGGCGTCCCAGTTGCGCCGAACCCAGGCCGGCGACCGGTATGCCGGTAATATGCACCTCGCCAGAGCTTGGTTCGTCCAGGCCGCCGAGCAAATGCAGCAAGGTACTCTTGCCGCTCCCGGAAGCCCCCATGATCGCAACACGTTCACCGGCGGTAATCGTCAGGTTGATATCGCGCAGGATATCCAATGTATCTTCACCCTCGAAGAATGTCCGCCCAAGGTGGCTGCAGCTGAGCACGCTATTCATAACGCAGTGCCTCGGCTGGATTGGTGCGGGCCGCGCGCCAGGCCGGGTACAGGGTCGCCAGCAGACTCAGCACCATCGCAACGCTGGCCATTACCCAGACATCATTCCAGTTCAGCTTTGACGGTACCGTGCTGATGTAGTAAACGTCCGCCGCCATGAATTTAACATTAAAAAGCCCCTCGATGGCGGGCACGATGGTTTCGACATTCAACGCCAGCCCGACACCGCCGGCGACCCCCAGTGCGGTACCCATGATTCCGATAACCGCACCCTGGATAATAAAGATAGCCATAACAGATCCGGGTGACATGCCCAGTGTCCGCAAGATGGCAATATCCGACTGCTTGTCTGTAACCACCATAATCAGGGTGGAGACAATATTAAAGGCGGCAACGGCGACAATCAGTGTAAGAATAATGAACATCACGCGCTTCTCGGTCTTCACCGCGCGAAAGAAATTGGCGTGCTGCTTGGTCCAGTCTTCCACCCGGTAATCGCCGATTAAATCGGCCGCCAGGGCCCGGCTCACGGCCGGTGCATTGAAGACATCGTCAAGCTTGAGTCGCAGTCCGGTCACGTTGTCATCCATTTGCAGCAGTTTGGCAGCATCCCGGATATGTACCAGCGCCACGGTGCGGTCATATTCGTACATACCGACATCGAAAATCCCGACAACCGTAAAACGCCTCAGGCGCGGCATTGCCCCGGTGGGTCCAATCATCACCTGGGGTGTAACCACCGTTATCTTGTCCCCGAGTCCGGCACCCAGCGCAAAGGCCAGTTCATTACCAAGCACAATCCCGTACTCACCCGGTTGCAACTGCTCCATGTTGCCGCTCTTGATGTGGTCGGTGACATCGGATACGCCCCCTTCGATTTCCGGCAGTATCCCGCGGATCAGGGCGCCACTGACGCTCTTGCCATGGCTGAGCATCGCCTCCCCGCGCACATACGGCGCAGTCGCAATCACATGTTCCCGGCCCTCGATTATCCGGGCCACGTCCTGCCAGCCCTCCAGCTTGCCGCCGAAGGTGGTCACCGATGCGTGCGAGGCCATGCCGAGTATCCGGTCACGCAATTCCTGCTCGAAGCCGTTCATGACCGATAAAACGGTAATCAGTGCCGTCACGCCGAGCGCAATCCCAAGCATGGAGGTCATGGAGATGAAAGAAATGAAATGCGTGCGCCGCTTGCTGTGCGTGTAGCGCAGCCCAACAAAGAGTTCAAGGGGACGAAACATGATGTGCGGCGAGTATCCCGGATTATAAATAAACCAGCCGGGATTATTGCACAGTCACGCAGATAGTTTTATCGGAATTACCTTAATTACGGACAAAAAAACACCCTGCGTTCAGCAGGGTGTATCAGAAGTCAAATGACCACGTTCACCCCCCGGCACCTGGCGGTGCCGGGAGCATTAGCAGCTTAAACTAGTCAACAACCAGGTTATTGCCACCCAGCAGGCTTTCGATTACAGCCGCGCTATCGGCAAAACCCGTCGTGTTGAACCCGGTCAGCTCGATCACCTGGTCGTCGCCCGGTGTGCCAGAGCCGCCACCATCACTGAAAATCGTGACCGTTGTGTCCAGACCGGTTGCAATGCTGATGTAATCACCATCAAGTGCGGCAGCCAGCAGCGCATCCGTGGAATGATCCAGCAGCTCTTCATCAACCAGCAGGTCAGCGATATTCAGAACATCGTCAGGCGTGTCAGGATCGGTGTCCGTGAGAAAGAAGTCCGTGACAGTGTCGGTACCGGTATCTCCATTCATCCACAGGAAGACATCAGCACCATCATCACCCGTCGCCAGTAAGTCGTTACCACCGCTGAGGGTGTCGTTACCACCACGGCCCACCAGCACATCATCACCGGCACCACCATTGAGCGATTCAGCCGCGGAACCGCCGATCAGTATCTCATCCAGGTAGCTGCCATTGATGATATTGCCTGTTATCTGGTCTACATCAACGACGGCTGTATCCGAGTTGCCGCTGCCAGACGTGTTGGTGTAGACAAAGGAGCCATCGGTATTTGTAAAGGTTACGGTGCCATCCGAATTGTCCACAACGCTACCGCTAACCGGGTTCGAGACCCCCGTGAGCGCCTGGTCAAAATCGTTCGACGGAGTATCGTTGGCCAGCAGCGCGGCATCGGGGATGACAGTCGGGTCCTGGTTGGTGATTACAAAATCATCACGCACCACCGCGCTTACTGCTGCCGGGTCTATGGTGAACGTAGCCGTACTGGACGCCATGTCCCCGTCATTGTCGATAACCGTATAGCCAAATTCTTCACTATAAGCTCCAGGGAGAGGGGAAGGCGGTGTGTATACATACGCACCCATGTCCATGTCGACCATGAGCGTGGCGAGTGCCGCGGTGGTCACCGTCCATGCATTGGTCGCATCATCGAATGTCCCGGCGCTCGGACCACCGCTGACCGATGAGGTATCCGTAACCCTGTCATACGAGTAGACGACAGGATTGAGACCATTGACATCATAGACTGTGAACGACTGCAACCAGCCAGTTTCGTCAGCACCTACGGTGGCTGCTCCCCCGCTGCCGCCACCACCAACAAGAATCTCACCGCTAAGGGGCGGGGCCTCGATAGTAGAGACCAGGGTAGTCTCGAGATCGGCAAAATCGTCGACCACAATGGCAGGTATTTCTGCCGGCACGGTTCCATCGTAGGCAATCGGCTCGAGATTGTCGATAGTGACACCCGTTCCCATGCCCAGGGCGTAGGACTTGATATTATTGGATGTGAGGAAGGCTTCCCACGAAGCCTGTTCAGCCGGGCCTATCCCGTCACCACCACCCAGGTTAGAACCCGGCTCCTGTGGGGTGCTGAGTGCATTTTCATTCGGGTTACCATCTGACAGGAAGTAGGAAATGTTCTGTGCACCGCTGATCTTGCCGGGTTCATCAAAGCTACCCCAGGCATTATTCAGGGCGTCGTCAAAGTTTGTACGACCACCATCCGCAAGCACCAGAAGAATGTCCTTGGCAGTCGCTATATCCACCCACCCGCTGCTCGGATTGGCAGGATGGCTGAAGGTAGTGATGTTGACTTGAACATCACCAAAAGCATCATACTGTTCAAGTAACTCCAGGCTGGACGCGATCATTGCCTCAAGGCGCGTCAGGCCCTGAAAGTTGGCATCATTACCCATACTTCCTGACACATCGAGAATCAGCATCAGGTTGGTATCGACCATCTCAATGGCTTCCCCGCTGTTCGTTACCGGGGTGGCCGTGGGTATATCGTTCTCAACGTTAATGACGAAGGAGCCGGCGCTGGCGCCCAGACCTGTAAGCGTATTACTGACTATATCGCCATCGGCATCTTCAATCGTGGCCGTAACGACCGCTGTGAAGTCGATCCCACCACTGATGCTTGTTCCAACACCGGTGTCCAGTGCCGTCTCGGTGTCGCCCGCGCCGTTGGCGGCATTGCCGTCATCGACGTGATCCAGCTGGTCGTCCAGGTTGAAGTCCCAGGAACCGTCCGTGTTCACCGTCAGGGTGAACACCGTGCGCGCACCGGAACCGTCATCGGCCGTGGCCGTCAGGACATCGCCGGCTACGTTAACGCTGTAGTCGACTGCATCGCCATGGGAATACAGGGTCGGCAGCAGTGTAGTGACGGTGGCGGTATCCACGATCTTGAAGGTCGGTGTGCCCGGGTCATCCGCACCGATGCTGGCTATTATCAAAGTCGTCAGTGAACTCCCTGAACCCGCAGTACCGGCGGTCTCATCACTCAACGTGGTCAGGCCGCCTTCACGGATGCCTTCCGAACTGTCACCGGGCTCGGCCAACGTCGACAAACCGTCTTCGTGTACCGTCTTGGTGACGATAGACGGGGGGTCTGTGGGTGTGGCGGTAGAAATGAGCGCCGAAATGTCGTTCTCAACCAAAATGGCGAAGGAGCCGGCGCTGGCGCCCAGGCCGGTCAGCGTGTCACTAACCATATCGCCATCGGCATCTTCAATCGCGGCCGTCACGATCGCTGTAAAATCAATCCCGACGACGCTTGTCCCGGGACCGGTCACCAGTGCCGTCTCGGTGTCGCCCGCGCCGTTGGCGGCATTGCCGTCATCGACGTGATCCAGCTGGTCGTCCAGGTCGAAGCCCCAGGTACCGTCCGTGTTCACCGTCAGGCTGAACACCACGCGCGACGTCGGACCCGTGCCGGCCGTGGCCGTCAGGACATCGCCGGCTACGTTAACGCTGTAGTCGACTGCATCGCCATTGGAAAACAGGGTCGGCAGCAGTGCCGTGACGGCGGCGCTATCCAGCAGCTTGAAGGTCGGTGTGCCCGGATCGTCGGCACCGACGCTGGCTGTTACCAGGCTCGTCAGTGAACCCGCCGTACCCGTCGTCTCGGAGGCCTCGTCACTCGACGTGGTCAGGCCGCCTTCACGGTTGCCTTCGGAGCTGTCGCTCGCCTCAGCTGCCGTCGACAGACCGTCTTCGTGGACCGTCGCAATCACCGACAGCGCAGGGTCTGTGGGGATCGCGGTGGAAGTGAGCGTAGAAATGTCGTTCTCAACCAAAATGGCGAAGGAGCCGGCGCTGGCGCCCAGGCCGATCAGCGTGTCACTGACCATATCGCCATCGGCATCTTCAATCGCGGCCGTCACGATCGCTGTAAAATCAATCCCGACGACGCTTGTCCCGGGACCGGTCACCAGTGCCGTCTCGGTGTCG
>JASJGW010000047.1:0-9122 GCA_033791305.1 Gammaproteobacteria bacterium
AAAACCTGTAACGATCCGGAACTCATTCGAGAACTTGGCAAACGTGCGCTGCAACTGACGGTACCCGTCAAACTGCAGTGAGCTTTTTTGCCCGCACATCAACCAACCCGTCAACGATACAGGAGACAGTTACATGTCACAGACCGCATACAGCCTGAGCGAACAACTGGAAGAAACAGTGAGTGCCTTCATGGCATCGCTGCCAGAGGACGACGCGCAAATCGTCGGCGCCAGTTTTGAAAAACTGAATGCTTCCCGGACCGGCGAGAGCGCTATCGCTGTCGGGGAGATTGCACCCAACTTCACCCTGCCCGGCGCTACCGGTGAAGCAGTCAATCTGCACAGCAAGCTCAATGATGGCCCCGTGGTACTGAGTTTTTACCGGGGTGGCTGGTGTCCATTCTGCAACCTTGAATTACAGGCATTACAGGCACTGCTACCCGAGATCAAGGCGCTCGGCGCCAGTCTCATTGGCATCTCTCCGGAGACCCCGGACAACTCCATGACGACCGCTGAAAAACATCAGCTTGAATTTGATGTCCTCAGCGATGTGGGTAATAAAACAGCCCGTGACTACGGCCTTATTTTTACGGTCTACGAAGAAATGCGCCCGCTGTACCTGAAATGGGGGCTGGATGTACCCGCCAGCAACGGTGACGACAGCTGGGAACTGCCGATACCCGCCACCTACGTGATTGATACCAATGGCATTGCCCGTGCGGTGCACGCAGACAAGGACTACACCAGGCGTGTGGAGCCAGAACAGATACTAATCGCGTTACGCATTCTTAAGGCATACTAACGCGAACCCTGATTAGCCAACACTCAGCTTGTCTGTGCACATTCACGACAAGGCGCTGGCACGCCGCGGTAGCCACTCTACCACAAGTGCCAGTAACGCAGACGTGGATGTGCACAGACAAGCCCGGAGGGAGCCGCAATGACGGCCCGGCTCGGTGTTGCGACTCTTGACAAGGGAATGGCCATTGCCTGCGAGCCGCGCCTTGACCCGAACCGTCATTGGGGCTCTGAGTGGCGGCTAATCAGGGTTCGCGTTAGTAACTTGTCACTCCCGCCCTGCCTGCGTATCTTTCCGCTATGCGTTTTTCTCAGGACTCGTTTGCAAGCAACAGTATCCGCGCCTACAGCGACGGAGAGATTACGGTCAATGACAAGATCATCAACCGCAGCGTGATTATCACGCCGGACCTGATACAGCGCTGGGAACCTCAGCATATTGACGAACTGACCGCCGAGCATTGCCGGCAACTCGGTGAGCTGAACCCCGAGGTCGTCATTATTGGTACGGGGAAATTCCAGAAATTCCCGCCACCTCAACTGACCGTCGGCTTGCAAACGCAGGGTATCGGTGTAGAGATCATGGCCCATGACGCTGCCTGCCGGACCTTCAACATCCTGCTGGCCGAGGACCGGCGCGTGATTGCGGGGCTGATAATGGGCCTGCCTGAATCGTAGGAGCGCTTCGTTTATGCCCGGCGTTTAATCAGGTACAAGCGCGATCGCAGAAGCCGGAGACAATCGCGGCTGCGAAGCTTCCGCATCCTGCTCACGCCCCTCACCTACGATGTACAGGGAGAAGGTGAGACCGGGAACCGGTCGAGAGTCTGGCCTGGGCCATGTACAAGTGTCTAGAGAGGGCAGGATGCCTGGAGTGACCATCCCTGCAGGCGAGCCGCTCCTACGTAACAATGGTACTCATGTGCCATCCTGTTACTTCAATAGCGCCTCAACAGAGAAGCCTTCCTGTTCCAGGATACGCTTGAGTTTCTTGAGTGCATCCATCTGGATTTGCCGGACACGCTCGCGTGTCACCCCGATCTCGTGGCCGACCTGTTCCAGCGTAGATACCGAATACCCGTGCAAGCCAAAGCGGCGTTCAACGACTTCACGCTGTTTAGCACTGAGCTGCGACAGGCAGTCTTCCAGGTTAGAATGCACACTTTCTTCCTGCAGGGCTTCAGCCGGGTCCTTGACATTATTATCCGGAATCGTGTCCAGCAGCGTTTTTCCGGACTCACGCATTATGGTGCTGTCTGTCGAGGTAGTGCGCTCATTCAGTCCGAGCATGTGTTCCACATCGGCAATCGGCTTGTTCAGTAACGTGGCGATATCCTCAGCAGACGGTTCATGATCCAGTGTCTGCGCAAGGTTGCGTGCTGCACGCAGATACACGTTGATTTCCTTGACGACATGGATGGGCAGACGAATGGTCCGAGTCTGGTTCATGATGGCACGCTCAATGGTTTGCCGGATCCACCAGGTGCCGTAGGTCGAGAAACGAAAACCGAGTTCGGGATCAAACTTCTCAACCGCACGAATCAGACCAAGGTTGCCTTCCTCAATCAGATCGAGAAAGGCCAGGCCGCGATTCATATAACGCCGGGAGATTTTTACCACCAGACGCAGGTTACTCTCGATCATGCGCTTGCGGGCGGCTTCGTCACCCTGCTGGGCGAGCCGTGAATACTTTACCTCCTCCTCCGCTGTCAGCAGTGGCGAGGCACCAATCTCGTTGAGGTAAAGCCGGGTGGGGTCGTGACTCTCGGAAGCCCTTGCCCGTTCCGGCTTGATGCCGAGCCCAGACGTATCCTTGGCCGGCGCCTGTTGCAGGTCGCCAGGCTGGCCTGTTGAGTCACTGCTGTCGAGTCCCTTGCGTCTTGCCACTGGCATTCCCGCCATACGTTTTATTATCCTTGCCGTCCTGATACAGACAAGGCATCGGTGAAGATGATCTACACCATCATTTCCGCGGCAGGTACTTCAGGGGATCAACCGGTTTTCCATCCTTGCGGATTTCAAAATACAGCTCATCACGGCTGGTGCCGCTGCTCCCCATCTTTGCAATCATTTTCCCTGCTTTGACGTGCTCACCTTCTGCAACAAGCAACGTGCTGTTATGCCCGTAGGCACTGAGCAGATTTTCGTTGTGTCTTATGATAATAAGCCTGCCATAGCCAACAAGTCCACTCCCGGCATACACAACCGTGCCATTGGCAGCGGCTTTTACCGGCTGATCGGCATGCCCGCCGATCTCGATCCCCCGTTTACCGGTGGAATTTGACTGGAATTTACTCAACACGCGGCCCCGTGTGGGCCATACCCATACGCCATTAAATACTGGTAAGACAGTGGCTTGTGGTACCGGTGGCGGACTGCTTACCGACCTTGCCGCCGCTTTTGGCACCGATTTTGGCACCGATTTTGATGCAGACGCTGTAACTGGCCGCGATGACACTACGGCCTTGCGTTGCTGCAGCGGAACCGTTCTCGCACCGCTGGAGCCAGCTGCCGGCCTGACACGTAATCGCTGGCCGCTATAGATTGTGTACGGGGGTCTAATGCCATTGATACTGGCAAGCTCCCGGTAACCCAGACCGTGCTGCCAGGCAATGGAATGCAGAGTGTCACCACGCGCGACGACATAGAAGCTCGCACTGGACGTCTTGACTGCTGGTGTCCGCGCTGCCCGGGATTTTGTTGCAGAATCATTGTTGTTGCGCGAGTCAATCGGTGCCTTGACGGACTGTCCACCACAAGCAGTCAGCAGAAGCAGGCAAACAGCTATGGATATAAAGCTGTAATGCATCAGCGGCGAAAATAGAAAAAGGCAACAACGGCTAAAACGACCACCAGCCAGCCAATACGTTCAACATAGACCCGCAATTTCCCTTCCATCTCCTGGCCACCCCATGCCATCAAGCCGGCCACCAGGAAAAACCGGCCACCACGGCCAATGATCGAACCGGCAACGAACAGGGGCAGGCTCATGGCCAGCGTGCCCGCTGCAATGGTAAATACCTTGTAAGGTATTGGCGAAAAACCGGCCACCAGTATTGCCCAGAAACCCCACTCTTCAAACCAGCTGCGGGCATGCTGATATTTGTCCCAGTAATGGCTCTCCTGCAACCAGGGCTGGATCAGATCAAAGGCGTAGTACCCGATCAAATAACCCAGCAGACCACCAAGAACAGATGCCAGCGTCGTGATACCCGCATAACGCCAGGCACGTGATGGTTGCGCCATACTCATGGGCGCCAGCATCACGTCGGGGGGAACCGGAAAAAAAGAGGACTCGGCGAAACTCAGGCCCGACAGGTACCACACGGCATAGCGGTGACGCGCCCAAACCATGCATTTGTCATACAAAGAGGTAAACAGCTGCATCAGACCTGCCCCGTTAACAAGGGTACAAAAATCACTGCATCAAGGCCTGTTTTTTCAAAGGTGTCGGCATTGCGTGTCACCAGCGTCAGCGTCTGCCGGTCATGACCACCCACAGGGATAACCAGCCGGCCACCGACAGGTGACAGTTGTTCCAGCAATGCCTGAGGGATTTTCTCCGCGGCCGCGGTGGTAATAATTGCATCATAGGGAGCAAAATCCGGTAATCCTGCCGTGCCATCGGAATAGCTGGCCCGGATATTCCTGAGCCCCAGTTTGCGGAAGCGCTGCCGTGCCTGCTCGGCAAGCGGCTTGATGCGTTCGACGGTATAGATCTTCGGTACCAGCGGCGCCAGTACCGCGGCCTGATAACCGGAACCGGTTCCGATCTCCAGTACCTTCTGCGGGTGACCACTGATAATCAGATCCGTCATGGCCGCCACGACATACGGCTGCGATATGGTCTGGTTATAGCCGATAGGCAGTGCCGTGTCTTCATAGGCGCGACTGGCCAGGGCCTCGTCAACGAACAGGTGTCGGGGGGTATTACGGATGACATCGAGTACCGCTTCATTGCGAATACCCTCCTCGCGCAAGCGCGCCACCAGCCGGTCGCGGGTGCGCTGCGAGGTCATGCCAATACCGCGATTCGTTGCTATCAAGAGTGTACTTCCATATTTGAATTATTCAGCCAGCCAGCTGGCAATACCGTCGATGGCATCATACCGGGTCAGGTCGACATCCAGCGGCGTAATTGAAACATAACCCGAGCGGACTGCATGAAAGTCTGTTCCCGGGCCGGCGTCCTGCTCGGAACCCACCGGCCCGACCCAGTAAACCGGCCGCCCGCGCGGGTCTTGGTCCTTGACCACCGGTTCGGACTTGTGGCGATGCCCGAGCCGTGTGGCCTGCATGCCTTGGAGCGCCTCCCAGGGTACATCAGGCACATTCACATTGAGTATGGTATCTGCCGGCAGGCTGCCGGAAATAACGCGCTGCACCAGTTCCAGGGTGACGCGGGCGGCAGTGGTGTAATACTGCGGGCGCGCTCCCTCTGTCGCCATGGAAACAGCAATGGCCGGATAACCCAGAAAACGGCCTTCCATGGCAGCGGCCACCGTGCCTGAATAAAGCACATCATCCCCCATATTGGCGCCCGCATTGATACCGGAAACCACCATATCCGGTTCTGATTCCAGCAAGCCGGTGATGGCGAGATGCACGCAGTCTGTGGGTGTGCCGTTGACACAGAAAAAGCCGCTGTCGGTTTGCCGTGCCCGAAGCGGGTTATCCAGCGTCAACGAATTGCTGGCACCGCTGCGATCACGGTCCGGTGCCACGACCTGAATATCCCCGATACTCGCCAGTTCAGCCGCCAGCGCCTGCAAGCCCGACGCCTGGTAGCCATCATCATTGCTGAGCAAAATATTCATTATTTTATCGTTGCTATCTCATTAACCCCCGCTCCCTCCGGGATAGGGTTGGGGAGCACCCGAATAAGCGCCGAGCATATGACATATCAAAGAGGATACAAGCGGTTATCCACAAACCATGTCAAAGAGCTCTTCGATGAAGCCGGCGAAACGGTTCCAAGCTGTGTAGTATAAAGGAACAACGCCCAAGGAATCTCCCGTCATTATGGCCAACCGCAAAAAACTCTCCCAGGAGGATATCGAACTGTTCCGTCGCAGTGTCGGCCCCGTCAGGAAAATCAGCGATGACAAGGCCGTCCATACGCGAAAAGCACGCCCGCCCCGTCTGCAGCAACGACAGCCGGCCGGGAAAGCCCCTGTAGCGGACACATTCTCGGATGTTTTCGACGCCGACGGAGAGGTCGCATCAGAAGAGACCCTGTTTTTCACCCGCCCCGGAATTCAACAGCGAAAGCTGCAGCAGCTCAGACGTGGTCGCCTGCCTGTCGGTGCCGAACTGGATATGCATGGCATGACGGTCACCGTTGCCCGCAATAAACTGGTGCACTTCATCAGCAGCTGCCGGGACCAGCACATCCGCTGTGTACGCATCATTCATGGCAAGGGGTACAGCACCGGTGGCCAGGCGCCGGTACTGAAAAACCGGCTGAACAACTGGCTGCGCCAGCACCCTGATGTACTGGCATTCAGCTCCGCACCACAAAACGAAGGCGGCAGTGGCGCCGTCAATGTATTGCTGCGCGCAGCGTCCCGGCAGGATCGTTCCGTTTCTGCCCAATGATTAACCGGGTATAAGCGATGGACCGCGGATACAGTCCGCTCCTACCGTTCAAGAAACGCCTGCACCCTCTCGGAAAGATACGCAAAGAACGGGTTGTAGCGCAGGCGCAGAAAATAATTGTCCGGTATCTGCAGCAGGTTGCGTTCGCCACGAATGGTAATACTGCCCAGAGTAATCCCTGCTTCGCCCGACCCGACCTGCGGCACACCGCCGTAGACCGGGTCATCGGGTGGAAACGGGATGGCAACATGGGATAATGAAAACAGCCCGCCAGGCCAGGCCAGATCAATATCCTCTTCGTTGACTGATGTCGCACCTGCAGGCTTTGTACGTGCAATAACACCGTCCGAGTCCACACTCGCATTCGTTACCAGCGTCAAGGTAAACGGTAACTTCGACTGGGCCAGCAAGCTGTTCGTCAATATCTCTGGGTCAGCACGCAGCAGCGGCTCGGCATCCGTATGCCGGTTGACATCAAACAGCACCAGTTCGTGCCCGCCTGGGGCCAGTTTCATAAACAGGGCATCCACCAGTGTCGATGGCTTGATGGTGGCGTCTACAACCGACTGGAATGCAATCGTTTTCGGGAACCCTGCAACCCCACGCGGTCCTGAAAGCCGTTGTATACGACTGGCAATGTTCTCTGTCAGCTGGTAAATCTGGTGCCCGGCATTCACCGTAAAGGAATTGTATTTGTAAGGGTCGAATTCGGGCTGGATATCCGTCCATCCCAACTTCTCAAATCCTGTCAGTCTTGAGAATCGTGACTGCCAGATGGCATAGGCTGCAACCCCGGGGGCCTCGATGGCAGGCGACAGCAAAACCAGGCCATCTGCCGGCGGCAGGCCCTCGCCATCAAGTACCGCCAGGGAATAATCCACCGCCAGTGCCGCACCGTTGGAATAACCGACCAGATACAGAGGTCGATCCGGGCCAAGACGTGCCCGCATGCTGGTCACGGCAATCCTGACAGCGGCTACAAAATCATGCCATGAAACGTTGTCCAGACCAGCCGGGGCCGTGCCGTGACCGGGAAGACGCAGGCCAATGACCTCGAATTGCCGGTCGTGCAACTGCTGACCCAGCGCACGCAGGCTGTAGGGAGAATCTGACAGTCCATGCAACAGGACAGCACCGGCGACCGGCGCATCGTTCGAGAGTACAAACGTGCGGTTCCAGTTCTGCGGATAACTGCCTGGATCTGTCAGGCTGCCGCTTGAATAGCGGTTGATTTGCCGGCGGTCTGTTGCGTCTATCTGTGCATAGACCTGTTGATCAAGCTGCCGAAAAAGTCGTGTTTCCAGCTGCAGGTATGCATCGATATCGTTTATTTCATCTGCAAGCCCGGCATGGAATTCGGTATCCAGGGCAGCGCGATGCCATACCTTGAGGTCAGGACGATTTTCCTGCATATAAACATAGGCACCCAACACCACGATCATGCTGCCAAGCAAACCGTATGTCAGTGCAAGCAACAAGTGCTTTAATGTACGAAAAATATCATTACCCTCTCCCTGCGGCATCAGCCTGTACAACTTCACGTAGCACACTGGTGGCATAGGCACCGGCCGGAAGACTGAACGTCAGTAGCAGTTCGCCGGATGGTCCCCACTGCCAGACAAGATCTGTCACATGAAGTCGCAGTGCACGCCGGTCTTGCTTCAGGCCGGCGGCTTCAAGCCCTGCGCACCAACTCGCATGATCTGCCAGCACAGCTGCCTCCAGCTCGCGGCATGCGCCTTGCGCCGGGGTCTCGCCCAGGCCATACAAGGGCCCGGTTGGATGTATATCCTGACTAGCCACACGCCTCGACAAATCCGCATCAACAGACTCTGCAATAAAATAGCTGTGAGTGCCGTCCAGTTGCATCGCGTCACCGACGAGCGGCACATTCCAGTTACCGGCATTAACGCGTGCCGATAGTAGCTGGTTAAAAAGAAACGACCGTGCCGACGACAGTGTCAGGCTGCGTTTGTTACGAGACAGGCGCTGTTTCGGATTGTTAAACAACCGGTCTGCGGTTTGCAGATTACTGCCATCACGGCCAAAGCGTTGCTCGCCAAAATAGTTCGGCACACCCTCTTTGAGGATAACTCCCAACCGGCGTTCAAGTTCCCTGGAATCACCGTCCATAGCGCGTACTGTGATATTGAAGGTATTCCCCTTCAAGGCACCGCGTCGTAGCTTGCGGGAATGCCGGGCATGCCGAAGAACGGTCAGAGTATCGGAATTCATGGTTTCCCAGGAAGGCTCATCCCTGCCGGATAACTGTACCGAAAACCACTGTTCCGTCACTGCATAGCGGTCTTTCAATCCCGCAAAACTCACCTGCCGAGGATGCACGCCGGCCAACGTCGACAACTGCTCTGCAACATAAAGCGTATTTTCACCACGCTTGCGTATCCACAGCCAGACATGCTCACCTGCACCATCAGGTTCAAGCAAGGGTATTTCCGTGACCTGGAAATCTTCCGGGCACTGGCGCAAGCGGCCGGTTGCGGCGGGTTTACCCCAGGCATATGCCAGGGCATGTATGGCGGCATCAAGCATAACAGACGTTGACTCAGGAATTATCCAGCCTTACCCTCATGGCACTTACTGTAAGTTGTCTTTATCCGACTGAACCAGTACTACCGAGCAAAACGACAGCAAAGGCAGCGATACCTTCCTCCCTGCCGGTAAACCCCAGGTGCTCCGTCGTGGTTGCCTTGACATTGACCCGCCCT
>JASJGW010000048.1:0-3587 GCA_033791305.1 Gammaproteobacteria bacterium
TTACGACCCCGGTCAGCCGGACCGTTTCTACACGGTGTTCACCAATGACGACGGTGTCGACCTGAGCGGTGTCGAAATCGCTGCGACGGCATTTGCCAATATGCTCACCGACCGCAGTCTCAGGCCTGCCGGTGACCTGGCAACGGCAGGCATCTTGTTGCTGGCAGGTTTGATACTGGGCTCCGGTATTTATCTCCTGTCGGCCAACATTGCCGTGCCGCTGGCGCTGCTGCTGTCCGGTCTCTATGTCGCCGCGGTGCAATATGCCTTCAATGCAGCCGATCTGTGGTTGCCGCTGGCGATACCGGTAATGGTGCAACTCCCGATTGCCCTGTTCGTTGGCCTGTTGGCCCAGTATCTGACTGAAGCGCGTAGTCGCAGGAAGCTGAAGAACGTATTCGGCCAGTATGTGCCGCCGGAGATTGTCGATGAGATGAGCCGTAATCCGGACGGTGATTTTTCTGTTGAGGGTGAGAGCCGTGAACTGTCCGTGCTGTTCTGTGATATTCGCAGCTTTACCACTATCTCGGAGTCACTGGCCGCCGATGAACTGAAGCAGTTGTTGAACCAGTTCTTTACACCCATGACGCGCATCATTTTCGAGAAGCGCGGCACCATTGACAAATATGTCGGCGACATGATCATGGCCTTCTGGGGAGCGCCGGTACAGGATCCCGGACACCCACAGCATGCTGTTGAGGCAGCACTGGCGATGCTTGATGAAGTGGTGGCCATGCGGCCAGAAATCAGTGAGCGCAACTGGCCGGAGGTCAATATCGGTATTGGTATCAATACCGGCGTGATGAATGTGGGTGATATGGGTTCCGAATACCGGCGTGCGTATACCGTGATCGGTGATGCGGTCAATCTGGGTTCGCGGCTGGAAGGATTGACAAAATATTACGGCGTCCGGCTGATTGTCAGTGAAACCACGGCCGCAGGCCTGAATGGCATCTTGTTGCGGCGTCTTGACCGGGTCAAGGTCAAGGGCAAGAATGAACCGGTCACTATCTACGAACCGGTTGCAAGTGCCGGCACTGTGAGCAGCACGTTGCAGGACGAGGTCAGGGAGAGTGACCAGGCGCTCGATTATTATTTCGCAGGGGACTGGGACAGGGCACGATCGGCCTTTCAGGCGTTGCGGGATGCCTGGCCGGAACGCAAGTTGTACGGTCTCTATCTGGAGAGGGTGGAGACACTGCAGTCTCAGGGTGTTGAGGCTGGCTGGGACGGCGTCTTCGAGCACACATCGAAATAGTGATCCTGGCTTGTCGGTCACTGAGTGACGGAAAAGGTCACCGGGTTGCTGAGTGAGCCGCTGTTGAAGTCGCCCAGAATGATGTCTTCATTAATATCACGCGCGTGAATAAGCCATGAATAGTAGCCGCCGTCCTCGATCAGGCCGGGTGGCAGGGACAGTTCAGGCTCAGACAACAGCCTGGAAGTATAAATCAGCTTGTTATCCTCCCACTGATCACGAATAAACACCTGGTAGTAGCCTGCGCCGGGTACCGGTTCCCAGGTTAGCTTCTGCGGCGGTAAGGCAATCGTCTGTTCATGACCCGGTGTCTGTCCGCCTGCACGCTCCAGCTTTGAGAGAACGACGTAGTCACTGGCAGTGACTACGTCGCCATTCTTCAGGGTAATGTGCGCCAAGTACCAGCCTTCGACGGCATCATCCGGCATGCCAATCTGGTTGATGAAAACATGTTTCTCCGGCGCGTCTTCTGACTCAAGAATGCGGAAACGGGCCAGGTTGAAATCTGCCAGTTGCTTGCCATCCGGGTACAGAACAGCAACCTTTTCGATGTCGTCATAGTGTGCGGTTGATAACAGTGGCATCAGAAAAACTGACCTGTTCGGCCAGTTGCAGACATGCATGTCAAAGAATCCGACTTCGTTGTAATGCCGGTCTTCTGGATCCGGGGTGGAAGCGGCAGTTACCGGCAACCGGCACAGGCTGGTTGCTGTCAGTGCGGCCAGCAACAAGAGCCTTATGGTCGGGTGGTTACGCATGTGGTTTCTTTTCCATCAGTTTCCTGTTGGCATCCCGAAGGCGTAACGAGAGACTGCGCAGCATGCCGACACTCATATCCGGGTAGCTCTGAATCAGTCCCCGCAGGCGGGTCTTCTCCAGCGACAAGAGTACTGTATCTTCAAGCACATTGGCCGTTGCCGACCGTGGCAGGTCATCCAGCAGATTCATTTCACCAAAACAGTCACCTGGGCCAAGTCTTGATATATAGGTGGTGCTGTCAGGGTTTGCGTCCAGTGATATGCCGATTTCCCCGGACACGATGATATACAGGTGATCTCCCTGGTCACCGATCTCGAACACACGATCACCGCGGAAGAATGGCTGTTTTTCCAGCGCCTGGGCGACCACTTGCAGGTCATCTGTCATGACCATCGAGAAGATGGGTGACTGTTTCAGCAGTATCAGGCGGTCAAACAAATCAGGCATGGTGGTTTACAGTATTGAGTGCTTGCAAGGCCCGGTCTCCACAAAGTTTCAGCCAGCTATTACGGTGATTTGCGCACCATTTCAGTACATCATCGAGTGACTGGAAGAAGCCGTCATCACTGCCAAAATCATTACTGACCGATTTCTGCAGAATATCACTCAGGCCAGCCGTTATTTCCTGTCTGTCCAGATTCTCCAGTGCCTCACAGGCATTTGCAATATGGCGGGCGTCACCGCTTGCGAAACCGGCACGGATGATGCCTATCAAGCCGGGTTCATAGAGAGGTTCCAGCGCCAGCAGGGCAAGATCGATAGTCTGGTCGAGTTGTTCTTTCAGGATGATATGCAGCAGTTCATGGTAACGATCAGTATCGGTGTTCTTGTTCATTATCGACAGCGCTTCTCCCAGTAATTGCGCTGCTTCTGATTTGGTGCGCACAATGGTTGCGAATACAGACTTCGGCTGCCCGGCGTCCAGCAGAGCTCTGAGCAGTGCCCGCTGGGCACGCAGGTTCCCCTGATTATCCGAAATCCAGTTGAGTGCCAGCTCCTCGTGATGTTCCATTGTCGTCTTTAGAGTCTCGATGCCGGCCTGCTGTACCCGTGGATTCGCATCGCCGATTGCCTGTAGCAGCAAGGTTGCCCGTTGCTCCTCATGCGCCAGGTGCAGGCAGTGCGCCGCCGCTTCACGTGAGCCAGGGTGTTCGCTGGCCAGTGAGTGTAGCAGTGAGTCCTGAATATCATCAGAGCTGTCTCCCACCCATGAACGCATGCCCTGCAAGGTACGAATTCTGGTGTCTTCCTGGGTGTGGTCCAGCAATTCAGAGAACGCGGCCTGGTAGGCGGTTTCCAGTAACTGCCTGTCCTTTGCCGGTATGTGCACCAGGTCAGGTATGAGATCGAACGCTGCCAGTTGCGTGCTCCTGTTGTCCTGCAGCAGTGCATGCCATGCCGTGATAAGGCTTTCAGGTCCGGGAGCGGCATCAGGGTAGCGCAAGGCGGCATGGATGGCCGTTGCGCGCAGGCGCGGATTGTCGCTGTCAAGCAGGCGTATTGTCTGTGTGACCGAACCCTGGTCACTGTGATCCAGTAACAGCCTCAGGATGCTGGCCTGCAGATGGGC
>JASJGW010000049.1:0-3696 GCA_033791305.1 Gammaproteobacteria bacterium
CCGCCGCTTCCTGCTGATGAGCGCCAATGGCGTAAAGGCAGACGGCACCGGGTACCAGCGCACCAAGTACATGGCCGAGCAGTACCTTAAAACCACCGGTCTGGTCTGGACTGTCTTCCGACCCTCAGTGCTGTTCGGCAAGCCACGCGGTCGAATGGAATTCGCCACTCAGCTGTACCGGGACATCGTGCGCTCGCCACTCCCGGCACCCCTGTTCTACGACGGTCTGCTCCCGGTCAATGCCGGAGAATTCCGGATGTCGCCGGTGCACGTCAAGGATGTGGCCTCGGTCTTCGTAAAGGCCCTGGACATGCCAGAGGCAGCAGGACACATATTCGCACTGTGCGGGCCGGAGACCTTGTCATGGAAAGAGATATTAAAGATCATTAGCGATGCAGCCGGAACCACCAAACGCGCACTTCCGGCACCGGTTCTGCTCCTTAAGGGCCTCGCCGCAGCCCTGGATCAATATGCATTTTTCCCAGTCACTCGCGACCAGCTGACGATGCTTATGGAGGGTAATACATGTGACGGACACGATGCGTTCCACACCTTTAGCCTGGAACCGGCACCCTTCGACACAACAAGTCTGTCTTACCTGCAGCGTGAAGGCTAGACAGTATGGTTGCATCACCGATCAGGAGTTCATACAACTCCCAATAAGTAGCCGAGGCTGCCGGATATGTAAGCGACGAAGACATCTTTCGCGAAATTTCGTGAGGATTTTCCTCGATACCAATGTACTAGCGGCCGCATTGGCCACTCGCGGACTCTGCGCAGAAACTCTTTGAGGTTACGTTGCAATCTCACGAATTGCTGATCTCAGACTATGCCATCATAGAGTTAAAACGTATTCTCCCCGAAAAACTTGACCAGTCTGAATCTGTGACGACAGGATTCATCACCTTACTCAATAGCGAAGCCATCCTGGTCACGACAGATCGCCCTGCGCCTTCATTGCCGGATCCCGACGATGACCCTATCATTGCTGCTGCGCTTGCTGGAAAGTCTGCTGTTTTCGTTACTGGTGATAAGGCACTGTTGGCTCTACAGAGTATCGAAGGTATGCCCATTATATCTCCCCGCGGACTATGGGAGATGCTGAGCACCAATAATTAACACATCAAACATTGCAGCTATTCGCGGTACTGTACCTTTTGTGGAGCGGATAGTAAGTGAGTAACAGCCTGCGACCGTTTGTCGAACTCGCAGCAAGACAATGAATTGGGAATTCGAACCTGTGGTAAACCGATAACCAAAGAACCCCGCACAAGGCGGGGCTCTTTGTTAGATGACGATTCAGCTCTCTGACCCCGGTTTTTACCGTTTTTAGTGTTTGAACTGCGGCGCAGGTGCCTTGGGTTGGTGCCCAGCCTGTTCTTCGAAAGCAGCAACTGCCTTGCGGATGTCGGCAAGCAGCATGTCGGCCATGTCCTTGCTGAAGCCTTCTCGAATCACGATGCGCAGCACGGCAACGTCTTCAGCGTGTTCAGGCATGGTATAAGCTGGCACCTGCCAGCCGTACTCCCTGAGCTTGTCGGAGACATCGAATACGCTGTATCCAGTGACACTGTCTTTCAGTTTGAAAGCGAACACCGGAATGGCGCTGCCATCACTCGCCAGCTCGAACGGCCCCAGTTTCGCAATCTCGCCGGACAGCCCGGTGGCGATATCACGCATAGCGCTCATGATCTTCGTATACCCTGCTCTGCCCAGACGCAGAAAGTTATAATACTGGCCGATGACCTGGTTACCGGGCCGGGAAAAATTCAGCGTGAAGGTAGGCATGTCACCGCCCAGGTAATTGACGTGGAAGACCAGATCCTCGGGCAGATCTTCGTGGTGCCGCCACACCACCCAGCCAATACCCGGATACACCAGGCCGAACTTGTGACCCGAGACATTGATCGACTTGACCAGCGGCAGGCGGAAATCCCATTTCAGGTCCGGGTGCAGGAACGGCGCCACAAAACCACCGCTGGCCGCATCGACATGCATGGGGACTTCCCAACCGGTTTCTGCATTCTGTTTTACCAGTGCCTCGTGTATTGCTTCAATAGGCTCAAACTCACCGGTAAACGTAGTGCCCAGGATGGCGACGACACCGATGGTGTTTTCATCGGTGGCCTTGAGGACCTCTTCCGGGGTGATGACGTAACGCCCCTTCTCCATCGGAATATACTTGGGTTCAACATCCCAGTAGCGGCAGAACTTTTCCCACACGACCTGCACGTTCGCACCCAGCACCAGGTTGGGTTTATCGGTAGATTTGTTCTGTGCACGACGCCGGTCACGCCATTTCCACTTCAGCGACATGCCCGCCAGCATTACTGCTTCGCTGGACCCGATCGCCGAGGCGCCCACGCCCTGGTCCGGCGCGTGAAACAAATTGGAAACGATATTGATACAGCGTTCCTCGATCGCGGCCGTCTGCGGATACTCGTCCTTATCGATCATATTTTTATCGAAAGTTTCCGCCATCAGCTTCTCGGCCTGCGGCTCCATCCAGGTGGTCACAAAGGTCGCCATATTCAGCCGGGCATTGCCATCCAGCATGAGTTCATCATGGATCAGGCTATAAACACTATCAGGTGCCAGTTCATGGTCAGACAGTTTGTACTTGGGGATAGACTGCGTCATGCCACGACGCCCGTAGGCAGGCGCTAACACTGCGTCCTGAGCATCAAGATCGATTTTTTTCGTTACCATGGTCATTATCTCCTTTAGGTCAGGTTTCTATAGCCGGTTCGTTACCGGATGAATCCATGCGTGTGTCGTTGTTCCCGGTTGCTCCGAAGAGTTCCGGGATCATCAGATAACTGGCACTGAAAAAACCAGCAGCACCCAGCAGGGTGAAGAAATTGGCGCCCCACGCCCACTCCATCTCTCCGGACGAAGGCAGGAAAAAGGTAAATACGGCGGCCAGCATAAAGGCGACCGAACCCAGCATGTTGAGTGCCACAATCCACCAACTCACCTGTCCGGGCTGAACAGACCAGAAACGGTGCGAGACTTCGATCAACGCCAGGTAACTGGCGATAAGAAAACAGACACTGCCGATCACGTCCGGCGTCCAGATGAGCAGGTCCTCGCCCACCCAGTCAAGCCCGGCAATCATGGCATCGGCCGTGTTGACGTTAAACAGCACGGTCCCGATAAGCTGTATGAGGCTGGCACTGTAACCCGCATTATGCGGTTTCCAGGCAAACCAGCACCAGCTTCGCTTATGTGTGCCGGCAGATGTGCCAATATCCGCCACGTCGCCATTGATCGCTTCCAGTAGTTGCAGCCACGCAGCACTGGTAAAAAAGAGTGAGCCGACAAAGAATACCGTGTTAATGATACTGCTGTCTTTAAACACTGGCGGCAAATACTGTGGCCAGTTCGATGCAAAACTGCCCAGGGCGAAGCCGCTGGAGCCGAGAATGAACAGCACCGCAATCCACCACGCCAACCGGCCCGGCGCCCAGAGATGCAACCAGGGGTTGGCCACCAATGCCGCCCGTACCCCGACACCATCGCGCCCGATCTCAACGGGCGGCAAGCCCTTGCGATGCCACCTTGAATGTGACACCCGCAGCCGTCCGTCCGGCAAATGCTCGACAACCCGCGTTGTAAAGATATCCTAGAAACGACACCAGCCTACGCGTTGGTTTAACGAATATCATTATTGTTCGTAACAAGCTCAGAGCTAGG
>JASJGW010000050.1:0-10228 GCA_033791305.1 Gammaproteobacteria bacterium
CGTCCGGATACCCGCCAGCGCAGGTTCGGGTTGCGTACAATGACCCGGGTAACCTGTTTACCCGTGATATGGGGTGTGATACCGCGGCAGGTGGTTTCTACTTCAGGAAGTTCGGGCATGTGTTTCCTGTGCCGGGTCAGTCGGTGGTTTCCGTGACCGTTTCCTGCGGGCCA
Source organism: Gammaproteobacteria bacterium (assembly GCA_033791305.1). Classification (GTDB taxonomy): domain Bacteria; phylum Pseudomonadota; class Gammaproteobacteria; order UBA9214; family UBA9214; genus UBA9214. Next base: position 174 of record JASJGW010000050.1, read on the forward strand.
CTCGGCAAGGCCAGCAGGGCCTGTTCCATATCACCTTGCAGGTGGTACTGGATGCCCTGGTCTGCACGTGCGAGGATGAGTTCCGGTGTGCGTGCAACGATGTGTAGTGTTAGCGGTGCTGCAGTATTTGAAAATTCCAGGGTGATCGTCTCACCGGTCGCGTTGTCCTGGTAACGGCGCACATAAAAGGCCGAGGCCTGTTCCCAGTTGCGGACCAGTGATTGCAGCGCAGCGGCGCTGACCGCTGCATCGGCCGGGGACAGTTGCCATTGACTGTCTGCTGTCAGGGACAGTTCCATATTCGGCAACTGCAGACGGGTGAGCCTTGCATTGGCCGGCAGCAGCTTGCGTTCAACGAAGTTTGACCAGTTGGCATTGATCAGGTGCTGGTATCTGTCGGTAACCAGAAACACCGTGTCACCGATTTGCACATAACGCATATTATCCAGTGCATCGGTTAAGCCGATATCAAGGCGGGTGTCATCCAGCATCAGGGTGGCCTGTGGCGGTTCGAGTCCGAGTGTTGCAAGGTCAAGGCTGTCGGCTGGATAACTGCGTGTCGAATGCGCCTGCAAGATGGCAAGCAGGGAGCGTATCTGGATGTCACTGGCCGGTAATTCGCTACTGCCGGCCAGTACCCAGTTGTCCGCATGTCGTGTAAATGTCAGTGGCTCGCGTGCTGTGCGCGTAACATGAATGCGGGTAATCCCGTCACCTGTTAATGCGCTCAGCGTCTGCGGGACAGGTTCAGGTTCAATCCCGGGCCGGTAAACAATGACCAGTGCCAGCATACCCGCCAGGCAGAGGAGGGCCAGGTTAATCAGAGTACGGGATGACATGGGTTAGTACTCCTTCAGGATGAGATCGCCATGTTCAGCGAGCCGGGAAACGTTTGACCGCAAGGCGCGCCTCGCAGGGAATGGCTCGCCCTTGTCAAGAGGCGTAACGCAGCGGACGAGTGCTTCCCGACTCGCCCGAAGGGAGCTACCCAGATAATACAATACTGCGTTGCAGCCCTTGTAAAGGGCGGGCCATTCCCAGCGGGCTGCACCTTGTCTTGTATTATCTGGGTAGCTCTGAACATGGCGATATCATCTTGAAGGAGTACTGGTCTGGCGGCTAGCGGCGCCGGCGCAGCAGCCAGATGAGGATGCCAATTATCAGCAGTAACACTGGCAGGCCGAAAAGAAAACCCAGGCCAATCACGGCCTGCGCAACCTTGCCCAGCACGAGGCTGGTATCGGGCGCTGACTTGATGCTGATGTTCAGTGAAGCATCATCGTGGCTCAGCCACTGTACGATATTCAGTCCCAGTCCCAGATTGCCTGCATTGCCGAGATAGGTATTGGACAGGAAATCGCCGTCACCGATGACGACGACCCGTTGCATCGGGAGACTGGCGTCGCTGTCGTCGGTACGCAGTCGGGTAAGTGCCACACCGATATCAAGCGGACCGGAACGTTCATCGGTATCGCTGTCAAACTGGATTTCTCCTGCTATTTCATTGAGTTCAGTCCAGGCGCGCTCCAGGGTCGAGAGCAGGGGTATGATGTCCCACGTGCCGCTGTCGTTTATTTCCAGTGCGGCGGCCTCCGGGTAAACCGTGACGGTACTCATTTCACTGGTAATTTCATGGCGTGGATAGCCGGCGACCACGACAAATGTCGGGTTCTCAACACCGAACATCTGGCTGCTGGCGTCGACAACCATGCCCGGCAGCAGGTTGATGTCAAGTTGCTCGGCCAGTGGTTCAAGTCCATGCAGACCGCCAGGTTCTGCCAGCCAGAGCAGGTTGCCGCCCTGTTCAAGGTAACGCTGCAGCTTGTCTACCTCACCGGGCAGCAGGTCAACGCGCGGGCTGGCCAGCACCAGCAGGTTGGTATTGGACGGGATCGCTGACTCTGTCAGGTTCACAGTTTGTACATTGAGCCCCTTGCGCTCCAGTTCCCGGGTAAAGATTCCCAGCCCATGGTTGGTTTCACCAGCTGGCTGGCGTTCTCCATGACCGGTCAGAAACACAATCCAGCGTTCATCCTGTCGGGTCAGTCGCAACAGGGCATTGGAAAGTTGTTGCTCGCTCAGGGTCTGTATGTTTTCGCTGCGATCAAGGTAGCGGATGATGATTTCGCCGCCACTGGCAATGCCGAGTTCACGCACAAGTGCCGGTTCCCTGTCCGGGTTGACGAATTCCAGGGAAATGTCATCCTTGAAACGCTGGTAACTGCCGATCAGGCTCGTGATCTGGTCGCGCGTCATGTCATCATCGCGGACAAATGCGCTGATGCTGATTGGGTGTTCCATGTCATCCAGCAGTCTGCGGGTGTCGTCAGAGACGGTATTGCGTGCCCCGGCCGTCCAGTCTGCCTGATAGACATATTGCGTACTTAGCCAGGCGAGCATGCCAATGATGCCGATAAACAGTATGGCAAATATCACCGCTTGCAGGCGCAGGAGCAGGCGGGAACGGCGGGTTACTTTCATGGTTTCAGTGTTGCAGCCGGATAGCATCCATACGACGGATGGTAAAGCCGGTGAACAGCAGGATAACCAGCAGGTAGTAAGCGACATCTGTGCTGTTGAGCAGCCCCTTTAACAGCGGTTCATAGTGCCGCTGCATGGACAGTTGTGCGAGTGTGCTACCACCCCTGATATCGCTGTCGCCGGCCAGGTCCACGATCCAGAGTAACAGCAGCAGGCCGAAGGTGGTCACTGCTGCCACGGTCGGTTGCTCGGTCAGTGCAGACATGTACAGGCCTATGGCTGAGAACGCAGCGACTACCAGTATCAGGCCAAGCATCCCGGCGGCAAGCTTTCCCGTGTCAAGCTCGGTGCCCACGAGTAGTGATAATGGCATCAGTGCCAGCAGACCCAGCAGGATCAGGAAGAATGCCAGCACCCCCAGGTATTTACCGATAACGATTTCCGTCATGGAAACCGGTGCAGAAAATAACAGGCTGAGCGTACGGTTGCGTCGTTCCTCACTGAGGGCGCGCATGGTGATCAGGGGCGTGATCAGCAGCAGTACTACCGCGGCATCTGCAAATAATGGTGCGACGATGATGTCTGCGACACCCGGTGCACCTTCAAGCGCTGCCAGTCGTGGTTGCAGACTGAGATAGGTCTCGATTTGTGTCAGGAACAGGTAGGCAAGGATGAACAGGGTAACCGCAAGAATGGACCATGCCAGCGGTGACAGGAACAGACTGCGTAATTCACGCCCGGCAATGGTGAAAATCATCAGCTGGTATCCCCGGTAATAGTCTCGTGCGTTTCCGAACAGGTCAGTTCTATGAAGATTTGTTCCAGACTGCGGCATTCGGGTGTCAGTTCATGCAGGCGCCAGCGCTGTGTCACTGACTGTGCTATCAACATCTCGGCAGGATTGCTGTCGCGGTACTGGATGCGTACTCGCTGGTCTGCCAGTAGTTCTGCGTGATCCACACCCGGTAGTTGCTGCAGTGCCGCGATGTCTGGTGCAGTATGAAAACCGGCAATGAGCGCGCTGGTATTCATACGTTGTTCCAGCCCCGTGGTCGTATCTGCGAATACCAGCTTGCCGTGATTGATAATCTGTATGCGGTTACAGGTGGCTTGTACTTCGGGCAGTATGTGCGTGGAAAGAATAATGCCGTGTTCCTTGCCGAGTTCGCAGATCAGTGCACGAATTTCGCGTATTTGCAGGGGGTCAAGACCAACCGTTGGTTCATCCAGTATGACCACTGCCGGGCTGTGAATAATGGCTTGCGCTATCCCGACGCGTTGCTGGTAGCCCTTGGAAAGGTTGCCAATCAGACGCTTGCCCACGTCCCCCAGTCCGCAGCGCTCTTTTGCAGATGCGATTGCGCGACTGATATGGCTGCGCCGGATACGGTTCAGTTTTGCACAATAGCGCAGGTATTCATCGACAGTGAGTTCCCGGTACACTGGCGGCTGTTCGGGCAGGTAACCAATATTAAGCTTGGCACGCTTTGGCTGATCAAGCAGGTCTATGCCGGCGATACTGATCTGGCCTGCTCCCGGGGCGAGATTGCCGGTAATCATCTGCATGGTGCTGGATTTTCCGGCGCCGTTGGGGCCCAGAAATCCCAGCACCTCACCCTTGGCCAGATCAAAGCTGACATCATTGACGGCACAGGTCAGGCTGTAATACCGGGTGAGGTGTTCGACACGTACCAGTGCTTCCTTGGACATGGTGCGTATTATTACGTTTGTACCCGCGATTACAAGGCGTCAGAATAGATACTTTCCACTGTGCAGCACGACCGGCATGACAGCCCCTGCCGCAACCTTGAAAACATGAACAGACCTGACTCCACCGTATTGCAGCTGGGAATCGACACCGGCGGCACCTTTACCGACTTTGTGCTGTTCGACGGCCAGTCACTGCGTATACACAAGGTGTTGTCAACGCCGCAGGCGCCGGAGCAGGCCATTCTTCAGGGGATACGTGAGATGGGGCTGTCCACGGACCGTTTACAGGTGGTGCATGGTTCTACCGTGGCGACCAATGCGGTACTTGAACACAAGGGTGTGCGTACAGTGTATATCGCCAATCGTGGCCTGGGTGACGTGCTGACCATCGGCAGGCAGGCGCGCCGGGAACTGTACAACCTGCAGCCGGAACCGCCCCTGCCACCGGTGCCACGTGAACTGTGCCTGGAAGTGGGTGCTCGAATGGGTGCCGATGGCAAGCGGATCAGTGCATTCTCCCCGCAGGACAAGGATGCGTTGCTGGCAGCACTCAGGGAGATCAGACCGGACGCCGTGGCAATCAACCTGCTGTTCTCTTTTCTGGATGATAGTGATGAACGTGCCATTGAGGAATGTCTGCCAGACGGTTTGTTCGTCTCCCGTTCTTCAGAGGTGTTGCCGGAATACAAGGAATACGAGCGCGGTATCGCAACCTGGCTCAATGCCTGGATCGGACCGCTGGTAGCCGGTTACCTGGAACGGCTGGTGAAAGAACTGTCCCCGGCACCTGTGGCCGTGATGCAAAGCAGCGGTGGCACAGTGAGTGCTGCCAGGGCCGGCAGCAAGGCGGTGCAGCTGCTGTTGTCCGGTCCTGCCGGTGGTCTGACGGGGGCGCGTTTTATCGGTCAGCAGGCCGGGCAGTCCAGGTTGCTGACGTTTGACATGGGTGGGACATCGACGGATGTGGCTTTAATCGATGGTGGTATCCAGTTGACCTCGGAAGGCCGTATCGGTCGCTGGCCGGTCGCGGTACCGATGGTGGATATGCATACCATTGGTGCCGGTGGGGGTTCCATTGCCAGTATCGACAGCGGGGGGCTGTTGCGGGTTGGGCCGGAATCTGCCGGGGCCGTGCCGGGACCGGCCTGTTACGGTCAGGGTGGCCAGACGGCCACCGTGACGGATGCCAACCTGGTTCTGGGGCGGCTGCAGCCAGATGCCTTTCTCGGCGGCGCCATGACGCTGGACCGGGTTGCAGCAACTGCGGTCGTCGGGAAGCTTGCCGCACAGTTGCAGATGGGTGTGGAAGCTGCCGCACTCGGTATTGTGGCGCTGGCCAATGAACACATGGCGCAGGCGTTGCGGGTGATTTCCGTGCAGCGCGGTGTTGATCCCCGCCAGTATGTGCTGGTGTCTTTTGGTGGCGCCGGAGGGTTGCACGTCTGCGCATTGGCAGAGGTGTTGGGTATGTCCAGGGTACTGGTGCCGGTGCATGCAGGGGTGCTGTCGGCACTGGGTATGCTGGCAGCTGCCCGTAGTCGGCAATTATCACGGACGGTAACCGGTTTGCTGGAAGCCTTTTCTGAAGGTGCGCTGGTGGAGCAATTGCACACGCTGGCGGCGGCGGGCACAGACGAGTTGTTGGTGGAAGGTGTTGAGGCGGCTGACATTAACACCGACTTCAGCCTGGATCTCCGCTATCGCGGCCAGTCCTATACGCTGAACCTGCCCTGGCAGGGTCTGGCAGCCACCGGGGCCGCCTTTCATGCAGCGCATGAGCAGCGGTACGGACATCGCCTGCCCGCCCCGATTGAATTGGTCAACCTGCGCTGCGGCTTGCGTAGTAGTCCGCCGGATATCCGTTTGCCGGAGATTCGCGTGGGCAAGCCGGTTGCGGCTGTGCCGGAACAGGTCACGATTGCTGGCCAGGCAGATAGTATCTCTGCATGGTCACGTGCTGCCTTGTGCGCGGGGCAGGAGATTGTCGGTCCGGCCCTGGTGACGGAAACCGTGGCAACCACCTGGTTACCGGATGGCTGGTCTTGCAAAGTTGATCCGGTAGGGAATCTGTTACTGGAACATGACCGGTCACCCGGAAGTGTTACTTGATCTTGGCTTCCTTGTACATGACGTGTTTGCGCACGACCGGATCGAATTTCTTGATTTCCATCTTTTCCGGCATGTTGCGCTTGTTCTTGGTCGTGGTGTAGTAATGACCGGTACCGGCGCTGGAGACGAGTTTGATTTTGTCACGCATGCTGTTTTCTCCTAGACTTTATCGCCACGGGAGCGGATGTCGGCCAATACCGAGTCAATGCCCAGCTTGTCGATGATGCGCATACCCTTGGCAGATACACGCAGTTTTACGAAGCGCTTTTCGGCGGCTACCCAGAAGCGGTGTTCATGCAGGTTTGGCAGGAAACGACGACGGGTTCTATTTTTGGCGTGGGACACGTTATTGCCGCTTTGCGGACGTTTACCCGTGACCTGACATACTCTGGACATTGTTCTAAACCTCGTGAAAAAAACCCGCCATTGAGCGGGAGGGGCGCATTTTATACCAGAAACAACTGTAGCTTACAAGGCGTGGTGTCTTTCTGTTTTTCGGTATATTAGAGTTAAATCAATAGGGTACGGTTTGCGGCGCAGGAAAATATGTTTTCTGACAGGGTGGCACTCAGCTTGATTTGGCCTAGATCAAGCCTCTTTCGGCAAATGACACACCGTTACCATCACCCACAACGATATGGTCAAGTACCCGGACATCAATCAATGCCAGTGCCTGTGTCAGGCGGCGGGTCAGTTGGATGTCGGCGCGGCTGGGTTCTGCGACACCAGACGGATGGTTGTGTGACAGGATGACGGCTGCTGCATTGTGTTGCAGGGCGCGTCTTACTACCTCACGCGGGTGAACGCTGGCACCATCGATGGTGCCACAGAACATTTCTTCAAAGACAATGACCCGGTGCCGGTTGTCCAGAAACAGGCAGGCAAATACTTCATGGGGATGATGCCGCAACCGGCTGGCAAGAAACTGGCGGGTAGTATCCGGATTTTCCAGACTGTCTGCGCGCTGCAGCTGTTCTTGCAAGTGACGGCGTGTTATCTCCAGGACGGCCTGCAATTGTGCAAATTTTGCCTTTCCCAGGCCATGGTGCGTGCAGAATTGTCGCTGGTCTGCTTCCAGCAACGGACGCAGTCCGCCAAATGTGCTGAGTAAGTCACGTGCAAGATCAACGGCCGTCTTCCCTTTGACACCGGTGCGCAAAAAGATGGCGAGTAGTTCGGCGTCGGAGAGTGCGGCTGGGCCACGGGCCAGCAGTTTTTCACGGGGACGCTCGCTGAGCGGCCAGTCTCGGATGGTATGCATGCGTATAGAAATGCCACAGACAGGGTGACGATAATAGTGGAGGGCTGCGCCTGTGCCTGTAGGCTCCACACGATTCAATCATCTGGTAAACTCCTGCCTGATGAACTATATGACCGGAAAACACATCCTGCTGGGTGTCACCGGCGGGATTGCCGCCTACAAGAGTGCCGAGCTGGTACGCCAGCTGCGGCTGTCGGGTGCGGTCGTTCGCGTGGTCATGACATCGGCGGCGACCGAATTCATTACCCCCCTGACCCTGCAGGCGCTGTCCGGGAACCCGGTGCATACCGACTTGCTGGATCCGGCAGCAGAAGCGGCCATGGGGCATATTGAGCTGGCACGCTGGGCAGATGCCTTGCTGGTAGCGCCCGCAACGGCTGATTTTATTGCCCGTGTGGCTGAGGGTCGGGCCAATGACCTGCTGGCGGCCGTTTGCCTGGCCTGCGATGCCCCGATTGCCATTGCCCCGGCCATGAACCAGGCCATGTGGAAAAATTCGGCAACCGGGGAAAATCTCGCCACATTGCGGGCACGTAATATCCGGGTTCTGGGTCCGGCTGAAGGCCTGCAGGCCTGTGGTGAAACGGGACCGGGGCGGATGCTGGAACCTGAAGATCTGGTGGTCGGGCTGTCCGGCATGTTTCAGACCGGCGTACTGGCCGGACGACAGGTACTGGTGACGGCAGGCCCGACCCGTGAGGCCATTGATCCGGTACGTTATCTCAGTAATCACAGCTCGGGCCGGATGGGTTTTGCCGTCGCGACGGCGGCGGCCGAGGCGGGTGCTGCGGTTACCCTGATTAGTGGCCCGGTCAGCCTGGCCACGCCGGCAGGGGTGCAGCGCATTGATGTAGAAAGTGCCGCTGACATGTATGCTGCCGTCATGCAGGCGGTGACCGCTGCAGATATATATATCAGCGTCGCAGCCGTGGCCGATTATCGACCGGCGCTGGTTGCGCCGCAGAAGCTCAAGAAAGAATCTGCAGAGAGCTCACTGGATTTAATCCGTAACCCGGATATCCTGGCTGCGGTGGCCGCCCTGCCGAATGCACCCTTTACCGCGGGTTTTGCCGCGGAGACAGAGGCCGTCGAAACCAATGCGCAGGATAAACGGCGGGCCAAGGGCGTTGACATGATCGCAGCCAACAAGGTTGGCGCCGGTCTGGCTTTTGACTGTGAAGAGAATGCCCTGCATGTATTCTGGGAGACGGGTGAGCAGATGTTGCCCGTAACGGGCAAGGGTAAACTGGCAAGACAGTTGCTAGACCTGATTGCCGAACAATTTCAAAATAGTTGTCACCAGGGAAAGGTATTAAGGTTTAATGCAAAAGATTCAGCTTAAGATCCTCGATCCACGCCTCGGTAATGAGTTTCCACTGCCACACTATGCTACTGATGGCTCGGCGGGAATGGATATGCGGGCCTGTCTGGATGAACCACTGGAGCTGGCCCCCGGTGACACCCACCTGATTCCGACGGGTCTGGCGATTCATGTGGCCGATACTGGTCTGGCAGCGGTCCTCCTGCCGCGCTCCGGACTGGGGCACAAGCATGGTATCGTGCTCGGTAACCTGGTTGGCCTGATTGATTCGGATTACCAGGGGCAGGTGTTCGTATCTTGCTGGAATCGTGGAAAAAAAACCTTTCTGGTCGAGCCGGGGGAGCGCATTGCGCAAATGGTAATCGTACCGGTGGTGCGGGCGGAATTTGAAATAGTTGAGGATTTTGATGCCAGTGAGCGCGGTGCCGGCGGTTTTGGGCACACCGGTCGCCAATAGGCTCAAATTATTGGCCAGATCGGCCGATAATATCCCGGCAGCCGTTTTTTCAGATTTTTCAGAGTCCGCACAGGATCAGGGCGTTAAAAAATTGTAATGAAGTTCTCTCCAGGTAAATTATTCAAGCGTAAAAAATCATCTGCGGGTGCGGCCGATATGCAGGTAGTGCCGCCGTTGATCGTGGACGCTAAACCCGCCAGTCTGGGAAAGATACGTCTGCAACTGCTGGTGGCCGCGGTGCTGTTGCTGGCGTTGCTGGCGGCGTTTATTTTCAAATTCATGTCGGGTTACATCCTCCGTACCATGGAGCAGCAGAACGACATCATCACCCAGCAGGTGACGGCGCGGATAACCGCCATTGTCGAGCATTACGCTGCCACTACCACGCTGCTTGCCAAGGATCCTGATATCGCTTACCTGTTGATGGTAGGCAGCAAGGCCTCGCTGCGCTCCCGGGAAGAATCGCTGCGTTATGTGTTCCCGGATGCGATCAATGTTCAACTGCTGCCACCCGGTCTGGGTGAAGTCGATAAGGAAGCCTCGCCGCCGTTCACCTATGCCGCAATTGCACAAATACGCATTGCAGAATCCGGCAGCGAAGAGCCCGCCATGGAAGTGCACTCGCTGAACACGCCGCAACAGCACGTCAACATTGTGCGCAGGGTAATAGACCCGGCGGGCAGCAGTGTCGTGGGTCACCTGATGCTGTCGCTGTC
>JASJGW010000051.1:0-3654 GCA_033791305.1 Gammaproteobacteria bacterium
ACACCTGAAAAAATTCGACCAGAAAAACAAGGTCTTAACAATGACGGGTATCGCCGAATCAAATGCGCGGGTTTCAGACTACATGCGCAAGATAGACACATCAGAATGGCTTACTGGCCCACATCTTAACGTTATCAAAACCACCAACTCAGGTCGCCGGCGCATTGCCAACTTTACCTTGCGTGGCAATCAAAAGGTGCGCAAGCCACTGGACGAGGAAGTCGATGCTGGCGGGGTTAAAAAATGAACATGGATCTCAACGAACTCGATCTGACTAATTTGGCACGCTGGCCTGCAGCTGCCAAGGCCGTGGTTATTCTGTTCCTGATGGGTGGTGTAGTCTTTCTGGGCTACTGGTTTCACGTCAAGGACCAACTGGTTGACCTGGCCAGCTCTGAAAAAAAGGAAGCGGGCCTGAAGGTAATCTTTGAGACCAAGGCCAAGCAGTCTGTCAATCTGGAAGCCTATGAAAAACAACTCGAGGAAATGCGTGAATCTTTTGGCGCTATGCTGCGACAACTACCCAACGAAACAGAAGTTGCCGACCTGCTGGTAGATGTTTCCCAGACCGGCCTGGCAAGTGGCCTGGAATTCCGATTATTTCAGCCTCGTGCCGAGGTTCCCAGGGAGTTTTATGCTGAATTACCTATCAGTATACAGGTGATCGGGGATTACCATGAGTTCGGTGAATTTGTCAGCGGGGTTGCAGCGCTGCCGCGTATTGTCACCGTACACAATGTCAGCATCGATAAAGCAGGGAAAGACAAGAGCAGCCTCCTGAAAATGGTAATGACGGCCAAGACCTATCGTTATATCGATGAGGAAGAAGCAGCAGCCAACAAGGACAGCAAGAGCAAGGGAGGCAAGAAATGACCGGTATCTACTGTCAAATGGGCCGCTGGATATGCATTGCTTCGCTGTCAGGCACGTTGATGGCTTGCTCCAGCGACCCGTCATCCGACCTGGAAGAATATGTACAGATGACAAAGCGTCAGCAAAAATCCAGCATCGAACCATTGCCTGAATTCAAGCCCTATGAATCATTTGCCTATCAGGCGATTGACCTCCGTGACCCGTTTACCGAGCCAACATTCTCGCACGCACAACCGAGCACTCAAACCACCACTAGCAACAACGGCATCAAGCCTGACTTTGACCGGCCTACCGAGCCACTGGAAGAGTTCCCTCTTGACGGCCTGCGTATGGTAGGCACGCTGGAGAAGAGTGAAAATCACTGGGCGCTGATCAATGACACGGATGGCACTATCCATCGCGTGCAGCCTGGTAACCACGCCGGCCAGAATCACGGAAAAATCACACGTATCACAGAATATGAAGTTGAACTCACGGAAATCATTCCTGATGGTATTGGGGGCTGGACAGAACGTCAGGCCTCAATTGCAATCAGCGAATAATCCCACAGGGGCATAGCAATGACCGGAACCATGTCAGACCGTTTGCAAACAAGCGAACCTACCTTGATCAAACCCATCAAACAGTATGGCCACAAAGCGTGGCGCCGCCTGTTTGCTGCCACATGCCTGTTTCTGGGCAGCACCGTGTCAGCACATGCGGCAGAAACCATATCTGGCAGCAACACCTTGCAATCCGTAGATGTTACCGGGTTACCAGGGAACAAGGCGCAAATCACGATGACCCTGAGCAAAGCCGCACCTGCCCCCCTGAGTTTTACTATAGACAATCCAGCGCGTATCGCGCTGGACTTCCCAGAGACAAAGAACGGCCTTGCACAGCGTTCACAGAACGTTGGTATAGGCATGGTAGAAAGCCTGACTGCCATCGAGGCCCAGGGCCGTACACGCGTTGTTGTCAACCTCGCAAACATGGTGCCTTATGAGGCACATGCAGACGGTAACAAAATCATTCTCACCGTCCAGAACGCCGGCGGTGGTATGTCCGAGGCAGCAGCAGCAGCAGCCCGCGCCAGCGGCAGCACAGGTGACAACATAAGCAATATCGACTTCCGTCGTGGCGAAGATGGTCAGGGCAGGGTTATTGTTAGCCTGTCTGATCCTTCCATCCCGGTTGACATGCGACAGGAGGGTGGCAAGGTACTGGTCGACTTTTATCGGACACAGTTACCGGCAGAGCTGGAACGCCGTCTGGATGTACTTGACTTCGCTACCCCGGTGAAGACAATCGACACACACACCAAGGGTGACTCTGTCCATATGGTTATCACCCCCATGGGTGAGTATGAATATATCGCATACCAGACTGATAACCAGTTCACCATTGAAGTCCGTGCACTGACCAAGGAAGAAGTGCAAGAGGCCAAGAAAGATGAATTTGGCTACTCGGGTGAACGTCTATCACTGAATTTCCAGGACATTGAAGTCCGCTCCGTCCTGCAGCTCATTGCTGACTTCACAGGACTCAACGTGGTTGTCAGTGATACTGTCCGTGGCAGCCTGACCCTGCGGCTCAAAAATGTTCCCTGGGACCAGGCACTTGACATTATCCTGAAAACCAAGGGACTGGATATGCGGCAAACGGGTAACGTCGTGCTGGTAGCACCCAGTGAAGAAATTGCTGCACGCGAAAAGCTGGAACTGGAATCAAAGAAACAGATTGAAGAACTGGAACCCCTGTATTCCGAATACATCCAGATCAACTACGCCAAGGCAAGCGACATCGCTACCCTGTTAAAGAGCTCAGATACCACACTGCTGTCTGACAGGGGCATGACAACAATTGACAAGCGTACCAATACCCTGCTGGTACAGGACACGGCTGCGAAGCTGTCAGAAATCAGACAGCTGGTTGCACGCCTTGACATACCGGTGCGTCAGGTGCTGATTGAATCCCGCATCGTTATCGCAAATAACGATTTCTCCAAGGAACTGGGTGTCAAGTTCGGCCTGAACAAGGAAACCAGGTATGATGACGACCACATTGTCTCCCTTGGCGGCACCAGGCCTGGTTTCGACGTTATCAATCCGGGAGTTGTCGGTGCTGACGGGCTGCTGGTCGACCTGCCGGTTATTGGTGCAAACAGTTCCATCGGCCTGGCCATTGGCAAGGTTGGCAGCCATATGCTGAACCTGGAACTGTCAGCCATGGAGGCCGAAGGACAGGGTGAAATCATCTCCAGTCCGCGTGTTTTGACATCCAACCAGAAAGCAGCCTTTATCGAATCAGGTACCGAGATTCCCTACCAGGAAGCCACCTCAAGTGGTGCGACCTCCACATCATTCCAGAAGGCAGTACTGAGCCTGAAGGTCACACCACAGATCACGCCGGATAACCGCCTGATCATGGACCTGCAGATCAGCAAGGATTCTGTCGGTGAATTCTCGGTAGATGGCATCCCGGCCATTGACACCAATGAAATATCCACTCAGGTCCTGGTTGACGACGGCGAGACTCTGGTGCTCGGCGGTATCTACGAGCAGGAAAAACGTCATGAGATCGACAGAACACCGTTCTTCGGCGAACTACCACTGGTTGACTGGTTGTTCAAACGGACAATTAATCAGAATGACAAGGCGGAGCTGTTAATCTTTGTAACGCCCAAGATTGTCAAAGAAGAGATCAATATCTAGCCGCCAGAGGCTGGCACTACTTGCCAGCATCCACTTACTCTGTCCTCGCTGCCCGGCCTGAAAACGCCGGGCTGGATTTTTTTGTGCG
>JASJGW010000052.1:0-6779 GCA_033791305.1 Gammaproteobacteria bacterium
TGTCCAGCGGTTACATGGTTGCCGACAGCCACATGGAAGGTAAATGCGGCGAAGGCAAGATGAAGAAAGAAGGCAAATGCGGTGAAGGTAAATGCGGTGAAGGCAAGATGGACAAGGAAGGCAAATGCGGTGAAGGCAAGATGGACAAGGAAGGCAAATGTGGTGAAGGCAAGTGCGGCGGTAGCAAATAATCACCGTTCATACTTGCTGTGAACACTAAAACCTATCCCGTTACAGGAACAGGTCTGGGCCTGCGGCGGTCCCTGATGGGACTGCTGCGGGACAATCCGCCCGAGCCGGTGGATTTTTTCGAGGTCGCCCCCGAAAACTGGATTGGCATCGGCGGCAAAATGGGCAAGAGCTTTCGATACTTCACCGAACGCTACCCGTTTGTCGCGCATGGTCTGTCCCTGTCGATTGGCAGCCCGGCCCCGCTGGACGAGACCTTTATTCACCGGGTCAAGCGCCTGCTGGATCAGCACAACTTCCGTTTTTATACCGAACACCTGAGCTATTGCAGTGATGACGGGCATCTCTATGATCTGATGCCGATTCCCTTTACTGAAGAAGCCGTGCACTATGTTGCCGGGCGTATCCGACGTGTACAGGAGATCCTGGAACGCCGCATTGCCATGGAAAACGTGTCCTACTACGCGGCACCCGGCAAGGACATGGAAGAAATCGAATTTCTGAATGCCGTGCTTGAGGAAGCTGACTGCGATCTGCTGCTGGATGTTAACAATATCTATGTCAACAGTATTAATCACCGCTATGATGCAGAAACGTTTCTCAAGTCATTACCGGCAGACCGCATCGCCTACTTTCACATTGCCGGCCATTACGACGAGGCCGATGATCTGAAGGTCGATACCCACGGCGCACCGATCATTGACCCGGTCTGGTCGTTACTGGAAACAGCCTATCAGCATTACGGTGTGGTACCGACACTGCTGGAACGCGATTTCAACATCCCGCCACTGCCGGAACTCCTTGCTGAAGTCAATCACATTGCACATTTACAGGGCAAGTGGGATAACCGCCATGACAGAGACATCGCGCATGGAAACCACGCCTGAATTTACCCGCCTGCAGTACGAATTTGCCGCTCATATTCGTGACCCTGAACATAAACCGGCACCCGGGGAAATTGACGACCGGCGCATGGCGATTTATCGCGAACTGTTCTACAACAATGTGGAAGGTTTCCTGAGTAACACCTTTCCCGTCCTGCGCAAACTGCATGAAGACAAACAATGGCATGCCATGGCGCGTGACTTTTTCGCACATCACCATGCGCAAACGCCATTATTTCTCGAAATTCCGCGTGAATTCCTGGGCTGGCTGCAGAATGAACGGACCGCACACACAGATGACCTGCCGTTTCTTTATGAACTCGCCCACTATGAATGGGTTGAACTCGCACTTTCGATTTCAGAAGAAACCCTAAACCAGTCCGGTGTTAACCCGGAGGGAAACCTCCTGACCGGCATACCGGTACTGTCGCCACTCGCCTGGCACATAGCCTACCACTACCCTGTTCACAGAATCGGACCGGACTTTCTGCCGGATGCCCCTGGCGAGAATCCCACCTTCCTGATCGTATATCGCGATGCTGCTGACGAAGTCGGATTCCTTGAAATCAACCCGGTGACCAAGCGCCTGCTGGAACTCATTTCAGTAGACGATAATAAAACCGGTGAACAGCTCCTGCAGGCTATCGCGACTGAACTTTCGCACCCGCAACCTGAAGTCGTGGTGAACGGCGGTATGGATATACTTAATAACCTCCTGAAGAAAAACATACTGCTTGGAACAAAACAACACTAGAGACGACATAAACGGAGGAGCACCCATGATCGGTTTTCTGAATTGCATGCAGAGTCTTCTGGATAGAACACGTAGCCTTGATTTCCTCGGACCACTGGCCTTGCGGATATACCTTGCCCCCATATTCATCATGGCAGGCTCTAACAAGCTCGCCCATGCCGACTACCTCGGGCCCTACTTTGAATCACTGGGTATTCCTGCACCACAAATCATGGTCTATGTCGCGGCCCTGACCGAACTGTTGGGCGGTATTGCACTGCTTGCAGGTCTTGCCGTCCGCTGGATGGCCATACCCCTCATGTTTACAATGGTGGTTGCTGCCACCACTGCTCACTGGGATAACGGCTGGCATGCACTCCCTGAAACTGAATTGACCGTACCATGGGAATGGAGAACTGACCTGATTGATGAAGGTACTGTCCGCAAGGAACGGGCCCGGGAAATCCTCAAAGAGAACAGCAATTACGAATGGATAACAGCAGCAGGCAGTATCACAATACTGAAAAATGGTATCGAATTTGCCGCCACCTATTTCATCATGCTGCTGGTACTTTTCTTTATCGGCGCAGGAAAATACTTCAGTCTTGATTACTGGATCACCCGCAAGTGGCGATCCGACACCGCTTGCTGACGAGATACCTGTCCGGACTCAAATTCCACGGTGAGGGGGACTAACATGGACAACATGATGTCGGCCGAAATGTTTCCCCTGGTTGCAGGGTTCCTGCAGTTGATGTCGGCACTGTTCGTGTTCCTGCTGGGACTCGGAGTCATTGCTATCATTGTCATGTTCATTGCTGACATCACCCAAACGAAAAGCGCCATCCGGCGCAATTACCCGGTGGTGGGACGCTTCAGATACTTCTTTGAGCATATCGGAGAATTCTTCCGCCAGTATTTCTTTGCCATGGATCGTGAGGAACTCCCGTTTAATCGTGCACAGCGCTCCTGGGCCTATCGCGCTGCCAAGAACATTGATAACACGGTCGGTTTTGGTTCCACCCGCGACCTGCGTCCCACCGGTACCGTGATGTTTGTGAACTGCCCGTTCCCGACACTGGGGCAGGACGCTGCCCCGGTCTGCGATGTCACGCTCGGACCCTATTGCCGCACCCCCTACACCACCAATTCGCTGTTCAATATTTCCGGCATGAGCTTCGGCGCCATTTCGAAGCCTGCCGTGCAAGCCCTGTCACAGGGTGCAAAAGCGGCAGGTTGCTGGATGAATACCGGCGAAGGCGGACTCTCACCCTACCACCTGGAAGGTGGCGCAGACATCATCTTCCAGGTCGGCACGGCCAAAAACGGGGTACGTGACCTTGAAGGCAACCTGGATGATGACAAGATTCGTGAAGTAGCCGCACACGACAGTGTGCGCATGTTTGAGATCAAGATGAGCCAGGGTGCAAAACCTGGCAAGGGTGGCATCCTCCCTGGTGGCAAGGTCACAGAAGAAATCGCAAAGATTCGAGGTATACCGGTCGGCGGAGATGCCATCAGCCCCAACCGTCACATCGATATCAACTCAAATACCGAACTGCTCGACATGATCAACCGGGTACGCGAAGTCTCCGGGAAACCCGTGGGGTTCAAGGCTGTGATTGGTGCCTATGGCTGGCTGGATAGCCTGTTCAAAGAGGTCCTGGAGCGCGGCATTGAAAGCGCACCGGACTTTATTACTGTAGACGGTGCCGACGGTGGTACCGGTGCTGCGCCCATGCCACTGATTGATGATGTCGGGCTGCCCCTGCGGGAGAGCCTGCCGTTACTGATCGACAAACTGAATAAATACGGACTGCGTGAGCGAGTAAAGGTTATTGCCTCCGGGAAACTGATAACGCCTGCCGATGTTGCCTGGGCATTGTGCATGGGTACCGACTTTGTGGTGTCTGCACGCGGCTTCATGTTCGCACTGGGCTGCATACAGGCCTTGCAATGTAACAAGAATACCTGTCCGACCGGCATCACTACCCATAACAGGCGTTTTCAGAAAGGCCTGAATCCGGCGGACAAGGCTGTACGTGTTGCCAGCTATGCAAAGAACATGACCTATGAAGTCGGCATCATCGCGCACTCCTGCGGTGTCAGGGAACCGCGGGAACTAAAACGTTTTCATGCCCGGGTGGTCGGCAACAACGGGCTGTCTGTCCCACTGAACGAATTACACCCGGATATACAACCACCTGATATGGAAACCACAGCCAGCGAACCCGGCACGGTCTGAAGGAACAACACATGGCAACCGGAACCGAGCATGCCATACTGATCCTCTCGGGACTGCTGCTGCTCGCCATTATCATTCAGCCACTGGCCCGCAAAGCCCGCATACCCTTTACTGCAACCCTGGTCGTTGCCGGCTACATCAGCTCTGAACTACTGGTCAAGGCCGGCGTTGACACCGGCATCCGTGCAGAAAATTTCCATGATCTGATTTTCTTTGTTTTCTTACCGGTACTGGTATTCGAGTCAGCCTACAACATCGATGCAAGCTTGTTGTGGAAGAACCTGCTACCGATACTCTTTCTTGCCATTCCACTGATGCTGTTGTCTACCCTGATAACCGCCATCCTGGTCTACTTCGGCATCGGTCACCCGGCCGGTTTCCCCTGGATTGCAGCATTGCTGACCGGTGCCCTGCTGTCGGCCACCGACCCGGTCGCCGTGGTTGCCCTGCTGCGACAAATGGGTGTCTCGGAGCGGCTTGCCATGCTGATGGAGGGTGAAAGCCTGTTCAATGATGCCACGGCGATTGTGGTATTCAGCGTGTTTCTCACAATAGCAACGGGGGCAGAAGGGCCCATGTCGGTAGCCGATGCCAGCTGGCATTTTCTCCGGGTATTCTTTGGTGGCATTCTGGTAGGGGCAGGGACAGGCCTCGTTTTTGCAACGCTGGTAAAACTGACCGGTGACACGATCACCAAGGCATTGGCTACCCTCATCAGCGCCTATCTTGCGTATATCGTTGCCGAATCAGTGCTGCAGGTATCCGGTGTCATGGCGGTACTCATCACCGGACTGATCCTGGGTTACAGGAGCCAGCATGCAGCACCCGCCACCAATACCGGTTTCGAGCAGAAACTCTGGGAATTCAACGCTTATGTTGCCAATGTGCTGGTATTTCTCATCATGGGTGTGACCATCACGCTCGGCATGTTTGAAGAACGCTGGCTGGCCATGCTGATCGGTATAGCCGGAGTCCTGCTGGCACGCGCAGTGGGCATCCTCACAGGTGTTCCACTGCTGAACAGCTTAACACCCATCGAACCCATCAGCCGTCCCTTCCAGATCGTAATGCTCTGGGGCGGTTTGCGTGGCGCCGTCACACTTGCCCTTGCCCTGTCCCTGCCCACTTCACTTGACTACTGGTGGACCATCCAGTCCATTGCCTTTGGGGTTGTCCTGTTTACCCTGTTTATTCAAGCCACGACGACCGCACCACTGCTGCGTCACTATGGCCTGAACAGGCATTGACAGCCGCCTTGATGCGATATTGTTGCCGCCTGCCTGTTTCACTGGAACCGTGACCACCGTCCCGGTTTCCTCCCGCATCACTACGCAATACTTGATTACAGCGCAGGGACCGGACTCATCGTCACGACCATTGCACACACCCCTGACATCGTGGCACTAAAATCCGGTCCCTAGCGTTTTGTCCAGCTCATATGTTGCATTAAATGGAACGTGCACTTTCAAGCGGCTTCTCAAGAGTAAAAATCAAACATACCCCCAAGGCATTCCCGGCAATGAATTGGCTCATCGGTCGAACTGTCCGCGGCAAGTGGCTCCAGCAATCGATTCCCTATACCCTGAAAATCAGGCTCGATGCGATCATTCCAACATATTCTCTGAATGCCCGGCCAGGCTTCTTCTCCAGTCTCCTTGCTGCGGAGCCGCGCACCAAACACACCATGCACGAGGATGACCGGCGTCTCTACTACCCCACTATCAACAGTCACATTTCCAGGCAACGGCAGCGTCTCATGCAGCCGCTGGAGGTCCGGTACAGGGGACCGGGTACAGCCATGTAATAGCACGGCCAGCAAAAGGTATCGGTACTAGGTGGAAGATCATGGTTACACGAGGCCCCTGGAGCAGGTAATATAGCTACCAGCATACGCATATTCCATGACCTCATCGGCAACACAAGCTTGTTACTATGCCGGGAGGTACCCCTTATCTTAATGATCGACATCGGGAAACGCAGCAGAAGCAGGCCAGAAAGGCACTTTTTAATCACCAAACCACCGACATTGCCCTGAAATATCGCCCCATCAAGCTATCCCCATGGTTATGGCGGTTGAAAATGCGGCCAACTTTGGGAATGATGGCGCCCTCAATCAGGTCATTTTTGTATTCCAGAGGCAGTTATGGGCAGTACGGCAACCAGCAAAGCAGTGAAAAAGACGTCAGTAAAGGTAACAGAAGACAGTGGCAATAAGCAGTCAGCCAGGAAAACTGCCCAAAAAAAGGCCAAATCCAGCGCCACACAGGTAAAAAAGAAAGCAGCCGTCAGAACAAAGGCCGCCACTCCAAAGAAGGCAACCAGCAAGAAGGCAGCGGTAAAGAAAAAAGCCCCTCGGAAGAAGGCCTCGAACAGGCCCGGGACAGAGTCCGCACATACACCGGACCGGTTCGCTGATGCGACAGCCGTCACCGGGACGACACCCGGCCCCGCTGACACTAACGCTACAGATGCCGGACAGGAGGATTCAAAATCCCTGTCCTGGATGGCTGCACAAGCGGCTAGTGCGCTGAAAGCGGTCAGGGCCAATCAAAATGTGCGGGCACAGGATTTATTAGCCAAGGCAGAAATCACCCCATCTACCCCTCCCAAAAGCCACAAGCAAGCCAAGACCCTGGTTGAACCAGTCGCACCTGAAACAAAGAAAGATATGGAGACCGACAAAGCACCTGTGCCGACCAGGGCTGAAGTAAATAAACCGGCTGAGGCT
>JASJGW010000053.1:0-5808 GCA_033791305.1 Gammaproteobacteria bacterium
TCTGAACTTTTTCCGCAACCAGGGTAGGGATCAGTTCATAGCGTTCATCCAGTTTGATGATGCAGAGACGGCCGTTGCTCAGCTGTTTTAGCTGTATCTCCGTGACAAGCATGCGTTTGATCAGGGTGCCGTCGGTGAAACTGTAGTCGATATCACCTTCATCCCCGGTCTGGCGGTTCATCTCGACCAGTTGGCGTATCTGTGCAGCGACTGCCTTGCGCTCGGCCTCTGTCTTGCGCTGCAGATTGAGTTGACGATCGCGCTCTACCTTTTCAGCCTGTGCCTGTTGTGCTGCCAGCTTTGCTTCATCGGTCGTCTCAATTTTGTTCTTCTGTTTCTGTTTAACCTGCTTGTTTTTGGTCTTGTTTATTTTGTGTGCTTTCTTTTTATCAACAAGGCCGGCCTTGAGTAATTGATCCTGCAATGACATGGATATTCCCTGCTGTGTATTGGTTTATGGCGATGATGTGTGGTGTAGAAAGGATTAATCTTAGCAACTACAGTGCGGGACCCCAAGAAGTTCCTGCAAGACAATACAAAGTCATCCAACTCCGGGGGGAACAACCTGCAGGAGCGGCTTTGTCTGCACGGATGCAGGTACATCGCGCAGTGCAAGGATGCGTGTGAGCGATGCAGCCGCGATTAGATGGTCAAAAAAAATGATCGCGCTTACAAAGTGCTCTCAGGCAAGCTGCTAACCCCTGACTCTGGTCTGTATCAGGCGGATACACTGTTCGCGGCTTTACTCAGGAGGTCGTCAATATCCTTTTCAGCTTCAAGCCAGTCCAGTATTTCGTTGCCGGACTGGAACCCGCGTTTTTCGGCATGATAATACGCAGCTTCCGTAATCATTCTATGACGCTCACTAGCGAATGCTGCTGAAGAAACACTGGACCGTTGCTTGTCAGTCTTGCGTTTAATTTTGTAAACAGTCGTATTTGACTCCCCGATAGTCGGTTTGCCGGTCTTTTTGAGAGTGAGTGTTCCTGTCTTCACAATGGCATTACTCCTGTTGATTGCTCCCTGCCTTGAAAGCTACCCGATTGCAGCTATCTCATTAGAATTAAATATAAATTGCATGAGGCGAGTCTTTTCATCAGAGTATCAGGGAGTTATACAGAAAAATCGCCGGTGGCGTCAGTCCGGCAACCAGGATCAATACGCCACAGGCATAAGCGAGAACTGTCTGGATCATGTCAATTCCCTGAGAGGGATGAAAAAATCTGCATGCATGAAAATAAACCTAACAAAAGGGTGTCAGGGGAAAAATACGGGCGACTACTTATTTACAACCTTATTAAACACTAATATTTGAATTGGGTGGCATGCCAGTTTAAATACTATAAATATCTCGGGAACAATAAGGTCACGTTATCCCTGCGGTGACACGAAGGTGTGGATAGCATTAATTATCCGGGTGCCGGCATGACCGAATTAACCGCCGGATGGTCTGTCAGTCCAGCTGGTAGAGCCCGCTTGCAACGGCCAGTTCAATCAGCCTGGTCAGTGACTGGGTACCGGTTTTTTCCATGACCCGACCACGGTGAATTTCCACTGTCCGGTGGCTAAGATTCAGTTCTGCGGCAATCTCCTTGTTCACCTTGCCAGCCACGACCAGCAGCATGACCTGTTGTTCCCTGGGTGAGAGTGTTGTCAGTCGCGCCCTGGCATGTTCCCGCCTTGCCGCGGTTTCACGATTTTTCCTGTCAAGCAGAATAGCCTCCCTGATTCTTTCCAGCAGTGCGCTTTCATCGAACGGCTTTTCCATGAAGTCGACCGCACCTGTACGGAATGCCCTGGCGGACATGGGGACATTGCCGTGGCCGGTCAGAAAGATAATGGGTAGGGTAATCCCCTTTCCTGTCAGGACATCCTGCAGTTCCATGCCGCTCATGTCCGGCATGCGAATATCCAGTACCAGGCAGCCCACCTGATGCTGCGTATAGGCATCCAGAAAGGCCGTGGCGTTCTCGAATGATGCTGTCTTGACGGAAGCAGACTCCAGCAGCAGTTCGAGTGCATCACGGACGGCGTGATCATCATCAACCAGAAAGACGGTAGGTTCAGTGTCTGTCACGTTTTTATGTCTCGGCTAGTGGCAGGGTGAAGTGAAAGGTCGTGCCTGATCCGGGTTGTGATTCTACCCTGAGTTGACCGCCGTGGGCCTCAATAATGGAGCGGCTGATTGCCAGGCCAAGTCCCATACCGTCTGTCCTGGTGGAATAAAAGGCATCAAAAATCCTGTTGACTATGGCTGAGTCAAGTCCGGGCCCGTTATCATGGACGACAACCTCGATATAGTCATTCGTACAGCGGCTGGAAATGGTTAATGTCGGGTTCCTGGTGTTTGCCGTGACGATTGCCTCGACTGCATTCTGCATCAGGTTGATGACGACCTGCTCGATCTGAATATTGTCGGCTGTGATCAGCGGTAGCTTGCTGGTCAGATCGAGATGCTTGACAATGCCCTGTTTTTCCAGTTCGGGTTCGACAAAGCCGGTAGCATCCAGTATGACCGCGTTGATGTCCATGGCCGTGCGCCTGGCTTTGCCCTTGCTGCCAAACTGACGCATACGGTGGACGATCTTGCCGGCGCGTTGTGCCTGCAACGAGGCCTGCCCCAGTGCATGCACAAGTTTCTCGGGTTTTTCTGCTGACCCGTCGATGAACCTGAGTCCGGCCTGGCAATAGGTAGATATGGCAGACAGGGGCTGATTGAGTTCGTGGGCAAGTCCGGATGCCATTTCGCCCATAATATTAAGCCGGTCAACGTGTGCCAGCTCGCTCTGATGCTTGAGGGCCTGTGCTTCGGCCTCGGCCCGGTGCTGTTCCTTGCGTCTTAACTGGTGCAGCATCAGGAATCCAATGCCGGCAAATCCGGTGAATACCAGAGCCGCGTAGCTCCAGTTGCGGGCCGCTTCATCACGGAACAGGTTTGGCGCTGGCAGGTCGACAAGTTCCCAGCGTGTTCCGCTGATGTTCAGCGTATAGCTGAGACGTGCCAGTTCGACAGGATCCAGAAAGAACGCCCGCTGCAGGAGATTACGCGAACCCTTTGCTGTAATTTCGATCAGACCCGGCTGGTCTTTTCGCAGTAACAGCAGTTCGTGTCCCGGTAACTGCATCCGTTGCAGGGTACGCGCCAGCAGATCAGGATGAAAACTCAGGAAAAACACACCTTGCGGTTTTTTCTGGCCGCCCCATGGCACCATGATGTCAAAGTGGTAACCCAGCGGGTTAGGGTGGATGTACCCCTGTTGCCGGTAGTCTGCGCCAATAAACGTATGGATGTCCTGCCGGCAGATCTCATCGACCTGGTTATCAAAATCCGGCACCAGAACATTGCCGCTGACATCAGTCAGTGTGAGGGCAAAATATTCCGGGAAATATTTCAGGGTTGTCTGTTCAAGTTGCTCCCACAAGGCATCATTGTCCGGGTGGGCTGCAATGACTTCAAACAGGGCTTGCTGCTCGTCGGCAAACAACCGCATGGATCGCTGTAGTTCGCTGAACAGGGTTTCCAGATCTTCAGTAGCGCCCGTGACCGAGGTCATGGCGAGTTGCAGATGGTGTTGCCGGAAGCTGTCCGTACGTTGCCAGGCCTGCAAGGACAGCATGGCGCCCACCATTAACAGGATGATGATGACATGGGCCAGGTGAATATGGCCGGGCAGGCGGTCAAACAGATTCCGGAGCATGGTACATGGGTGTATGCAGGAAAACAGGGGGCATATGATAGTGAGAACAGCTGTTAAATGACACTCAACGCCTGCTGTTGCAGGGGTGCAGGGACGGTGCCGAAAAAGGGACAATGAATCCCTGACAATCAACCAGTTGGGGGTGAAATACTGGCATTTTTATTTCAATAATAGATGGTCTATAGACGCTAGCGCAAAGGAACCAGTGCCCTGCTAATGATACATCTCTATCTTGTCGCCAGTTTATGTATAATGTCGCGCTTCATTAAGCGCCCGTAGCTCAGCTGGATAGAGTACCTGGCTACGAACCAGGCGGTCGGCGGTTCGACTCCGTCCGGGCGCGCCATAAGTGGATGAAAAATAAAGGGTTATACGGAAACGGATAGCCCTTTTTTTATTGCGCTGTCCAATAGATACCCGATTGTCCAATAGAATCAGGTTTCCCTACCTTTTATTAGGGGCTGAATCCGGACTGGCTTGCGCCGATACACGCGCTGGGTGATGGCGGTATCTGCATGCCCAAGGCGCTCCGAAGCTTCAATTAGGCTATCTGAGTCGCTGGCAACTTTTGCTCGTAAATCTCGTTCCTGGAAGCGTTCGGTTATTTTGGTTTCCGCCATTACCTTATCCATGAACCGTTGCCACAGGCTGTCGAACGCGTTACATCGCCCTTGGTTATCGATATAAGATTTACCTTGTCGTGTAACGAACAATGGTGCATCACCAATACGCCTCGGCGCTATTCGTAGGATGTCATCGAGTAGTGCGCGCATATCGCCATTCTGGTCCCACTCGATTATCAGTCGCTTTCCAGTGCTCTGTTTAGTTTTGTTAAGCAGTACGTGAATTCCGTCTTCTTTAAGGTTGGATAGTTTAAGACGTAAAATATCGCCACGGCGCAAGCCGGTCATGAGTTTGAAGCGGATATACGCATTGGCTATCAGCACACCCCGGTAGCTGGATTTGATTGCCAGCGCTTCGTCAATTTCCCAGTCCTCAATCATCCTGTCCCGTGGTCCAGCTCCTTGGATCCGCACTTGGCCTGATAGGGAATTTCTGTTGATTACACCCCATTCAACAGCCTTTGTTAGGAGGTGGCTCAAGCACTGGATGTCATGCTTGGCAGATGTCTTGCCATGAGCCTTTGTTACCAGATCAGCGTATTTGTAGGCATGGACTGGCTGAATCTCACTGGGGCGCATCATGCCAAATACGGGTCTTAGCCGGCGAATGGCCAGTTGGTTGCTTTCCTGTGATTTAAAGGACTTGGTTGGTACAACCTCCAGAAGATAGCGATCCATCAGGTTGCTGAATGTCGTTATGTCTTCTAACTCAGTCAATCTATCAGCCCATACCCGATAAGCGTCTGGGAGAGTTTTGCCTAGAGTAAATTCTTTCTTACCGTCCCATTGGGCTTCCATACCGGGCGGTACCAAATATCGGTACGCACCATTTTTGAATCGCCACCGTTTTGGAAGTCCTCGGTTATTTTTATTGCGCGGTTTTGGCATTACTGGCCCAAGCTGCTGAAATCAGGTTGATTTGATTTTTGTTTAGGATTGGTCTCCATGTCCTTCAGTGTGGAATGCAATACAACAGGACTGCCATCAGGGCGGAGTGCATAACGAATCCCCATTTCTGAAAGCGTACGCGCTTGCGCGGTATAGTGAGCTTTCAGGGTGAGTTCTCTGATGTCTTCTTTTGTTAGGCAAATGGACAATGTGTACTTCCCGGCTTTTGTTTGCGCGGAGGGAAGAACATTAGCACTGAGTAAATTATTCGAGCAAAAGAAAATGTTTAGCAAATTGGTAAATTCTTCTGCACTTTGAAGCATAGATTGCAGAGGCGGAATAAAATCATATACCCGAGGCGTGATTCCCTTGAAATGACTACCTAAAATGACAGGATAGTATTGCTGGGCGTCGGCCTTTTGAGCAGGCTTTGTTCGGATCAAACCATTTCTCCCTTGAATACCACGACTCCACAGATCCGGGCGTTCTGGTTGACCTCGATGATGCGGTTTGGCCACTCCGGATTCAGCGCCTTGAGATACTGACGGCCCCCCTCGACGATAAGCTGCTTGAAGGTCGCTTCCTCAGTGTTTCCAATC
>JASJGW010000054.1:0-5234 GCA_033791305.1 Gammaproteobacteria bacterium
CAGTATATCCCGGGTTGGTGGAACTGGAGGCGCTGGCGCTGGATGTGCATCGCGAGGCCGGGTTTAGTGTGCCGCGGCACTGGGTGGTCGAATTCAACGGCGTGCCGGCACTGGCAGTGGAGCGCTTTGACCGTGATGGAAACAAGAACCCGTTGTTTACCGAGTCGCTGTACTCGGTGCTGGCCTCGGGTGATGCCCGGATCACGCACAACTACAGTTACAGCTATGACAGGGTCGGCCGTGCCATCGACCGTTCACCGATTGATTTTGTTACCGATCGCGCAGCAGCCAAGCGCCACCTGCTGGCGCGGTTGTTGCTGGCGTTGCTGACCGGCAACGGCGACCTGCACCTGGCGAACCTGTCGATTGTCGGCAGAGGGGATGTGCTAGAGTTCTCGCCGGTGTATGACCCGACGCCGATGCGCGCCTACACGATCCATAACATGTTGTCGGTGATGCCGTTCGGTCGCTATGGCGAGACGCATGCTGCGACCGGGACCGGTGTGTACCTGGCAGAGGCGCTACGGAACCTGGCAAAAAACCTCGGCATTCCGCCGGTAACACTGGATGAGATGATCGGCAAGGCCTTGCAGGTAACAGAATATTACAGCGAGCGGCTAAGTGCACTTGTTTCCCTGCCGGAGGCAAACAGGAAAAACCTGGTGGCGATCGTGGAACGGGTAAGGGGGCAGTTGTCATGACAACAGATCAGACCATTTTGTTTGCACTGCTGTTGCTTGTGTTTGCCATGCTGATCTGGGGACGCCTGCGTTATGACCTGGTGGCATTCATGGCTCTGACAGCGGCCCTGATTCTCGGGGTGGTGCCGAAAGACCAGGCATTTTCGGGTTTTGGTCATCCGGCTACCATCATCATTGCGCTGGTGTTGATTGTCAGCAAGGGCCTTTCCAATTCCGGTGTTATCGAGCTGGTCGCGAGACAGGTCAGCCGATTCTCGCATTCACTACAGATGCACATCACTGCCATGGCCGGGATTGCTGCAGCACTGTCTGCCGTTATGAATAATGTTGCCGCACTTGCACTGTTGATGCCGGTGGATATGCAGGCGGCCAGCAAGGCCGGGCGCAGCCCGGCGCTGACGCTGATGCCGCTGTCTTTTGCCACCATACTGGGTGGCATGATCACCCTGATTGGTACACCGCCCAACATTATTATTGCCGAGTTCCGTCAACAGGCACTGGGGGAGAGCTTCGCCATGTTTGACTTTGCACCGGTGGGGCTTGCCTGTGCCGTTGTCGGCGTGCTGTTTGTCGCCACCATCGGTTGGCGGCTGTTGCCGGCCAAGTACCGGCAGCAGGATGCAAGGCAGAAACTTTTCGATGTCAGCGAGTATGTGGCAGAACTGCATGTGCCGGAAGATACTCCGGCCATTGGCCAGCGGGTGCGTGACCTCGATGCGGTTGCTGAAGAAAATGACGTGGTGATTGTGGGTGTGATACGCCGGGGAAAACGGCAGCCCGGCCAGGCTCGGCTGGTGAAGATCAGTGCCGGGGATATCCTGGTAGTGGAAGCGGTACCGGAAGCCATTGACAAGATTGTCGGTGTGCTGAAGCTGAATTTTCAGGCCCGGGGGCGCGATACCAGTCCGCTCAGCAGCGAGGACATGTCGTTGCTGGAGGTCGTTGTGCCGGGCGGTGCACGCATCGAAGGACGGACGGCCCACTCGTTGCATTTGCAGTCCCGGTTTGATGTCACACTGCTCGGCGTGTCACGGGAGGGCAGGCAATTTCGCGAGCGGGTACGTCATCTTGAAGTCAGGGCCGGAGACGTGCTGTTACTGTTTGGTTCCAATGACAAGCTCAGAGAAATCAGCAGCTGGCTGGGTACCTTGCCGTTGGCCGGTGCCGCAGAGCTGGCCCTGATCAAACGCCACAAGTCATGGCTGGCAGCCGGTCTGTTTGCGGTTGCCATTATACTGGCCAGCACTGGCCTTTTGTATCTGCCGGTCGCACTTGCCATTGTGGTTGTGGCCTATGTCCTGTTAAATATCCTGCCAGCCCGCCAGGTGTATGACTCGATCGAGTGGCCGGTGATTGTCTTGCTGGGGTCCATGATTCCCCTCGGGGCGGCACTGGAATCAAGCGGTGGTACGGCCCTGATAGCCGGTGGCATTACCGGCCTGTCAGAGGGTTATTCGCCGGTGGTGGTGTTGACGTTGTTAATGATCGTGACCATGACACTTTCCGATGTGATGAATAACACGGCGACGGCGGTCATTGCCGCGCCGATTGCCGTGGATATCGCCAATCGCTTGCAGGTGAGTCCGGACCCTTTCCTGATGACAGTGGCGGTGGCCGCATCCTGTGCCTTTCTGACGCCAATTGGTCACAAGAACAATACTCTGATTATGGGGCCAGGGGGTTACCGGTTCGGCGATTACTGGCGCATGGGTTTGCCGCTGGAGGTGTTGATTATCGTGGTATCGATACCGATGATTATCTGGGTCTGGCCGCTGTAAAATAACTGTTCACGGCTATAAGGAATTAAAGTGGACGGCGGGGTCATAAGATCAAGAAAAGGTGTCAGGGCAGCAGCAATGCGCCCTGACACCTGCTTTACGATGAAGGCTTTCGCTGAAAGCGCCCTGTTAGTTTGCGGGTTCCACTGATATTGCCATGGCTTGAGTATATGTCACCTCTACAATATCGCCTTTCTTCAGTTCTTTCAGATAATGTTGCAGGTCCGGCGAGTTCTTTAGCGAGACCTTGCGCAGTCCGCGGTCGAGGCTGCGGAATGAAATGAATTGCTGGTACGGGTCGACAAAAACGACTTCGCCCCTGCGTGTTATTTGCATCCCGATCACACCGGCAGGCTTTTCTCCTGCAGCAGCCGTGGCCTTGGCTGCAGTGACCTCGGTGTCAAGCTTGGTGTCAGCGTCGAGCTTGACGAGGCTGGCAGCCATACTCTGGTAATATGTGATGTCGACCCTGTCACCGATCTTGACCTGGGGCAGGTTCTTTACCTGATCAGTTACCTTGACGAAGGCTAAATGGCCTTCCGGGCCCTGAATGGTGACAGTGTTGTTCTTCATGTCCACGGCGGTTACCGTGGCGGTCACCTCAACCAGCAGGGACTTGTTCATACCTGCCGGAGGTGCGACGCGATTGTCCGGTGACGTGTCGATATAATCCATTTCCGGGTCGACCGCATCCAGTGCCTTCATCTGCGCATCGTCCACAGCCAGTGCCGATGTGGATGTTATGAGTATCGAGCAGGCAGTTAATATTTTGATATTCTTCATTATTCATTCCTCTTTTGGTTAATGCTTGTCAGGTTTTTCAGGCTGCCGCGGGTACTGTTACCCGGAAACGCTGCAGCCACTCACCCATACAGGCGTACGCTCACGATGTGAGCCTTGTAAAGATAGTTGAAGTTTGATGGTGTGTCCAGAAATCTGTCGGATTTGACCCGTGTAGCCGGTGTAATCAGGCAAATCCCGGACGACTAATCGAGCTGGAAAACATGCCTTGACAGCAGTTGGTTAGCTGTGTTCTTTGTTCGCAGGCAGGTAGTAATCCCGGCATTCGAGTTCACGTCCCCTGACGACACGTTGTCCTGTCAATGGGCCCCGTGTCTCTGTAACTACCGTGCACTGCCCCTCCTGGTGATGATCATCATCATAGAAATACACGATCACCCAGTCGTGGGTACGCTTCAGTTCATGGGCACGCGCGGTGTTGGAATACAGCAGGGTGAAATGCCATTCACCTCGGTGAGCATGCAGTATCGGTAGCCAGGCCCTGCCTTCCGGATTGAAGCGTTTGGGTGCAATCATTGACAGTGATCCCTGCTGTGCCTGCTGGCGATATTCCCTGTCGACATCAAGTAGTGTGATGACAGGCGGCCCTGCATCTGCCGCTATCCGTGGCTGGCGGCGTGTCTTGCCCAGTAATGCAGTCAGCGCATTCCTTATGCCGGCGATGCGGCGGTTCCCCAGTCCCCGTACCGTCTCCAGTTGCCCATCCCAGGCGGCTGCCTCCAGGGCTTCAAGTGTGTCGATGTGCAGGGTCTCATGGATTTGCTCTGCCATCTTTGGGCCGATGCCGGGCACCGTCTGGAACAGCTGGACCGGGTCGAGTGTGCCGCGCATACGCTCCAGCTGGACCCAGCTGCCTGTTGCCAGCAGTTCCTGTATTGCGCGGGCAATACCCTTGCCAATATTCGGCAGTTTTATCAGACCCGCATCGCCTTCTGCTGTTGCCAGTTCCCGGACATCCTGCACGAGCCTTGAGAGGGTTGCGCTGGCACGGCGATAGGCAGACACGCGGAACGGGTTGGCCCCCTGTTGTTCAAGCAGGTCTGCAGCCTGCGCAAGTTTCATGGCGATCTGCTGGTTAGTTGATGTTTGCATATTGTATAAAGTCTGGCAGGTAAACAGCAGGCTGGATTCACCAGCCCCTATGATTTCGTCAGCTCATCGATCAACCGCAGCGACCGTGCATGATGGCTGCCTTGCCAGTAAATTTGCCCGCACGTCGTACATACCCTGAAGGTGTCGAAATATTTCCTGGTCTTTGGTTCCAGCCGCTCCTCAATCAACGACTTGTCAACCGCCTGCAGGTCACCATTGCAACGAATACAGCGGTTGAAGGGGGTAACCAGTCGATACAGATCAAACCGGGCCAGCACCTCCTTTACCTGGAGCCTGGGTCGTACCGCGCGGACGAAATAACCACGGGTAATGATCTTGTGCTGCAACAGGGCACGGTCCCGCGTTAACACGATCCGTTGTTGCTGGTCCGCAATACGGGCTACGGTCTTATCGTCAAAATCATTTTTATACAGACAATTAAATCCCAGCAGCCGCAGGTAACGCGCCAGTCGACCGAGATTGGCGTCCAGCACAAAGGCAGGAGTGCGCAGTGGCGTTGGACGCAGGCGCACCAGCGGGCTGATATCCAGGCTTTCGAATACGGGGTAGACACTGATGTGATCGCAGTCCTGTACGATGTAGGAGAAATCTACCGAGCGGCCATTGACCAGGATGATATCCACTTCCGTGTGCGGTACGCCATAGGATTCGATCACATCCTTGACCGAGGAGCGCCGGTCAAATACGTTTGAGACTTCTTCTTTGCGCTGCGCAGGCGCCAGGAAATCATTGAGTTCCTCGTAAAATCGCAACTGCAACCGGGCCATGCTTTACTCTACTGCGCTAACGGTGTGATGACAAAGTGCAATCATTGCTTTTCCAGCGACCCTTCAGTGACATT
>JASJGW010000055.1:0-3281 GCA_033791305.1 Gammaproteobacteria bacterium
TGCCAACCACCTGTTCGTTGGGTATCAGGTCTGCGATTGCACCGCCCAACTGCTCCAGGTCGGCATAGCCCTCCAGGCGTATACCCCGATTATTCCTCAGTTTTAGTTGAATGTGCCCAACCTGTCCTTTCCTGTGATAGAAAGTCAGTGCAACAATTTCTTTAGTGTCCAGCACGGATTTTTCAGTTCCGGTAATAAAGGAGACTTCATCGCCGTCAACTTCAATCCGATGATCTTCGACTAGACGCAGGTAACGGCGATAACGATAGTAATTGACAAGATTACCAACGACCACCACGATAATAACGGACCAAAAAAACACATCATTGTAGGTTTCCGGGTATTGAAAGCGTCCGGCACTGATAACGGCAGCCAATACCAGACTGAACAGTACGCCCAATAAAATGTTTTTTTTGCGCGCTTGAAGTGACGTTTCGCTGATGGCGTAGTGCATAGAATGTTTCGGTGTTTTAGCTAACAAATTACCAGACACTCATCGAAAAGAGTATCAGGACACATAACCCACGCATCTCAAGAGAACCCATTTGGAAAAAAGGCTATCGCGCGCGCATCCCCCCCCACGGCTGCATCGCTGACGCCCTTCGCGCTTCCCGCTGATATCGCCGCCATCATTGAGCGCTCATCGGAACCATTCGCCATGCACACCCGCACCGGCAAAGCGTCAACCCTTGCGGGCAAGCAGCTTTAGGCTTGCCGGCGCAATCGCGTAACGTATTGCTCCATATATATCACGGAGATGGATGCACCACGGAGATGGAAATAATCCGTCTCCGTGGCAACGATCAGGAACCCTGCTCGACCATGTATTCCATGGCTGCGCGCAACTCGTCCTCGCTGCAGCTCATGCAGGTACCTTTCGGCGGCATGGCTTTGAGTCCGTTCTTGACCGATAAAAACAGGGCATCATTGCCCTTGGCAATGCGCGGCGCCCAGGCATCTTTGTCACCCAGTTTTGGCGCACCCGCAACCCCGGCAGCGTGGCAGACCTGGCAGGATTTCTGATAGATCTTCTGGCCGTCCACAGAGCCAGTCTGAGTGTCAGCCGGCTTGTCGGCAGCCGGGGGTTCGGCGGCAGCCTGCGATGCATCTGGCTCGTTGGTTGGTTCAGGTGCTTCAGCAGGCGGCGATGCCCCCGGTTCCGCTATCTGCGGGGCAGAAGCAGCGTCCTGGGGGGACGCGGTTTCCTTTTCGGAGCAACCGGCACCCAGCAGTATCAATAGAGCCAGCGCGGGAACCAGCGCCTGTGTGCCAAATCTCCGGTGTTGGGTTGTATCAATAGACATCAGTTCACCTCCGTGATGATAGGATTGGATATTCAGTTGCTGCGCAGTGTACGCTAAGCCGCGCAGGTGAAAAAGGGCTTAATAAGGACACTTTTACAACACAATACGCTACGCTATTGCATCCTGCAGTTGTTCAGAAACAAAAAGGTGACACCATGCAAATTGAATTCTACGGCGCGACCAGTGGTATCACAGGCTCCTGTCACATTCTGCGGGCCAACGGCCAGCTGGTGTTGCTGGACTGCGGGCTGATCCAGGGACGGCGCGACATCGAGGCGAAAAACCGCGAGCCGTTTCCGTTCTCGCCGGACGAGATCAGTGCGGTCGTGCTCAGCCACGGCCACATCGATCATTCCGGCCGTATACCGCTGCTGGTCAAGCAGGGTTACCGTGGTCCGATCTATGCCCAGAATGCGACCTGTGACCTGTGCGAGATCCTGTTGCAGGATTCGGCGTCGCTGCAGGAGCGCGACGCCGAGTACGAGAACAAGTGGCGCAAGCGGAAAAAGAAGCCGCTGGTCGAGCCACTCTACACTCGCGAGGATGCCCGCCTGGCGCTGGAAAATGTGGTCGGCCTGCGTTACCGGGAGCAACGGGAAATACTCCCCGGGATCAGTATCTGTTTCCAGGATGCGGGGCATATCCTCGGCTCGAGCAGTGTGGAGGTCTGGCTGAAGGAAGACGGCCGCGAGCAGAAAATTGTCTTCAGTGGTGACCTGGGGCAGTATGACTCGCCCATCCTCAACGATCCCGCCGCTATCCAGTCTGCGGACCACGTGCTGGTCGAGAGCACTTACGGCAATCGCCGCCATCGCGACCGGCAGAAAACGATCGATGAAATCGGCGACATCATCAGCGAGGCGCGGCACGAGCGCGGCAACCTGTTGATTCCCGCCTTCTCCATCGGCCGCACCCAGGATATCCTCTATTACATGGGGACCTACTTCGAGGAGTGGGAACTGGACCGCTGGGAGGTGTTTCTCGACAGCCCGATGGCGATCAAGGCCAGCAAGGTCTACTGGGAATATCCGCATCTGTACGACGAGGATGCCACGCGCCTGCGGCACAAGGTCAGGGAAATGCCGCAGCTGAGAAATCTGCACCTGAGTTCCGCCGTGGAAGACTCGATGGCCATCAACAATATCAAGAGCGGGGCCATCATCATTGCCGGTAGCGGGATGTGCAACGGCGGTCGCATCATTCATCACCTGAAGCAAAACATCTCGCGCAAGGGCGCGCACGTAATGATTGTTGGTTACCAGGCAAACGGCACACTGGGCCGCAAGCTGGTGGATGGCCATGAGCAGGTCAAAATCCATGGTGACCTGTACCGGGTGCGGGCACACATCCACACGGTGGGTGGCCTGTCGGCACACGGTGATATCGATGACCTGTCGCGCTGGGTTGGCAATTTCAACAGTGATCCTGCCGTCCACATAGTTCACGGCGAGGCGGAGACCAAGCAGGATTTTCGTGACCACCTGAATCAGCAGTTCGGACTGCGGGTCGATGTGCCGCAAGAAGGGGATATTCTGGAGTTGTGATCAATGGAGCAACCACACTGCTGTCCCACTCACCTCTCTACGAACCTGTGGTTGGCAAATACGTAATTATTACCTGACGTCGCTAACTTAGACTGGCGTACAAATGTCACAACCCGTGTAAAACCAGTCTCCGGGTGCTTCCTCAGTGACGTTTCAAACCCCCATGCTGCATTCGTGATATCGAAGTACCAAGCCATCTGCCAGCCAAGTAGCACTTGATTCAATATCTTAGTCTGGATGTTTACAAGACGTAGAGCAGCATTACCAGGAAGTGCGAAATGCTGCCGGCCAGCACGAACAGGTGCCAGATTCCATGGGCGTGCTTTATTCTTTTATCGAGGGCATAAAAAACAATACCGCTGGTGTAGAACACACCACCCAGCACCAGCAACGC
This sequence comes from Gammaproteobacteria bacterium, assembly GCA_033791305.1. Lineage (GTDB taxonomy): Bacteria > Pseudomonadota > Gammaproteobacteria > UBA9214 > UBA9214 > UBA9214. The sequence goes on from JASJGW010000055.1 coordinate 3,243, forward strand.
CAGCGCAGCAGCTGGCAGGGCCTGAATCAGGGGGTACAT
>JASJGW010000056.1:0-2930 GCA_033791305.1 Gammaproteobacteria bacterium
GGTGCCTGAATGCACCGATGTCGCCATTGAAGATATCGCCTACCGGATAACGGATGCCATACCTGTCGGTATAACCTGGGAGAAGCAACAGGATGGCAGCCTGCGGTACGCTACCGCACTCAACCCGGAACCCGATTACGAGATTGCCGCAGACGAGCAGCTGGTGTTAATCGCGCGTGGTCTGCCTGTTCACTATGTTGCCACTGCAACAGGCTACCAGTCACAACTGGCCCGTGAAGGTGGTGGCCACACCCGTGTTCCCCGGCGGGTCCTGCTGATCGGCTGGACGGATATGATTCATGACATCTTGCTGGAACTGAATGCCCATGCCTTGCAGGGGACCGGGATCAGCATTCTGTCAGGAAAGACACCTGAAGAGGCTGGCAGGCGCATTGAACAACATCAGGAAGCTGCTTTTCAGAACCTGGGACTGGAATTCATCGAAGGAGATGCTGCCGATGCGGCAGTCTACGCAGAGATGGAACTCGACAGCTATCAGAGTATCGTCGTGCTCGCCGACGACTGGGGTGATAAAGGTGACGTCGACACTCGTACCCTGCGCATACTGCTGCGACTGTCGGACCTGCGTAAATATGACAAGGCACTTGCCCATACAGTGGTGGAACTCATGGATGAGGCCAACCGCAACCTGATTGCAGGGCTGGGTGTCGATGATGTCGTCATCAGTCCCGATGTTGTCAGTGCGCAGCTGGCCCAGATTGCCCGACAGGATGTACTCGGCCCAATCTATCGTGAACTGCTCAGTGCAGGGGGGGTTGAGATCAGCTTGCGGCCGGCGGGCGACTACATTGCACTGGATACGGACTGCCACTACGACGACCTGATATATGCGGCACAACAAAAACTGGAAATCGCTCTCGGCCTGCGTCTGGCCCGCAATAACGGCGAGGTCCTGCTCAACCCGCCACGCAATAAAACCTGGCGCCTCGGAGAGCATGATCAGGTTATTGTGCTGGCGCAGCAGCTTTACCAGTAGCTAGCCCAACAAGTTCTCGATTTTACCCAGCAGGCGTTTGAAATTTACCGGCTTGGTGTCGTAATCATCACAACCGGCTGCCAGCGCCTTCTGCTCGTCACCTGCCATGGCATGTGCAGTGAGCGCTATAACCGGAATCGATTGCGTGACCGGGTCGGCCTTGATCCGGCGGGTGGCCTCCCAGCCATCGATGACCGGCAGGCTCAAGTCCATGAGAATCAGGTCGGGTGACTCCGCGGTCGCCATATTGACACCTGCCTGACCGTCTACCGCAATGATTACCTCAAACTCCTTGCGCTCCAGCCGACGTGACAACATGTCGCGATTCATCTCGTTATCTTCAACCAGTAATATCTTGCTCATCGTCTCTATTATTCGGGGTCAAGGCAAAACCCACCGACAACTCCAGCAGCTTCCCGCAACGGCTTGACGGTCAATTCGCCATGCACAGGCTAATTTGTTATAGATCCCTGATAACTTGCAACATATCCAGCGCTGTGACAATACCGATCAATTTGCTGTCACGGGTAACGAAAACGCGATGTATTCTTCCCTTGAGCATGGTTTCCGCCACCTCCTGCACACTGGTGTCTTCACTCACGCTGAATATCATGGGTGTCATGATATCAATCACCTGTGTAACCGTTTCGAACTGGACATGCAATTCACGCAGCTCATCCCTGTCCATACGGCGTTCCAGATCATACAGGTAGACATCATGGGTATCATCCCTGTCGGTGGTATGGTCCTGCAAGCGGCTCTGGCGCACGATATCCGTGAGGGAGACAACACCAATCAACTGACCGTCTGCAGCAGTGACGGGGGCCCCGGAGATACCCTTGTCGACCAGAAAATCTGCCAGTTGATCCAGTGACCAGCCCGCCTCCACGGCGAGCATTTCATGCCGCATCACATCGCTGACCGTCATTTGCCTGACAGACTCCTGAGCATCACTCATTATGTTCTCCTGGTTTGTATAATTAACAGATCGAAAAGAGGAAAAGTTTATTATTGTAGCATGGCTATGCTGCAGAATAGCATGGTAATGAGGCAGGAAACCTTCCCACCCTTCGCTACGATACAGAGATCTGCGGGTGGTTCGGGAACTGCGCTGTACCAGCGTACATCTTTCTGAACCCGGCCTATAGGCGGTTGCCTGTTGTCAGCCTATAATGGCGCGGCTCTGACCGTGGACGAAATTAACGGCACATGCAGTCAAGTGCCGATGGTAAGGCCTTATTATACTGTGATACCAGGAGAATCTTAATGAACAGCAAGGAGAAGTACGTCTACGCATTCGAAAATGGTGATGGCAGCAACAAAATGCTGCTCGGTGGCAAGGGTGCCAACCTGTGCGAAATGACCCAGATCGGTATCAATGTGCCGCCCGGCTTCGTTATCACAACAGAGGCCTGCCTGTATTACCTTGATAATGCCGAGCACGATCTGCCCGCCGGAGTTATGGATGAAGTCCGTGCACAGATGCGGACACTCGAAGAGAAAACCGGCAAGGTCTTCGGCGCCAGTGAGAATCCCCTGCTGGTTTCGGTACGCTCCGGTTCGGCCATGTCCATGCCGGGCATGATGGATACCATTCTCAACCTCGGACTGAACATCGAAACTCTGAAGGGCCTGATCGCGCAGACCGGCAACGAACGTTTCGGCTGGGATGCCTATCGCCGCTTTATACAACTGTTTGGCAAAGTTGCGCTGGGTGTGTCGGACGAAGCCTTTGATACCGAATTCGAGTCCGTCAAGAAAAAGGCCGGCGCCAAACGGGACGATGCGCTCACAGCCCGCGACCTGCGCGAGATCTCCGACCGCTTCCTGGAAGTGGTGGAGCGCGAAACCGGCCAGGCCTTCCCGGATGATCCGATGGAACAACTGGAGATCGCTGTCAAGGCGGTTTTCGATTCCTGGAGTGGCAAGCGCG
>JASJGW010000057.1:0-6435 GCA_033791305.1 Gammaproteobacteria bacterium
CGGCGGCGCCTTTTCGCCCTTCGGTGACATCACCACCCTAATGGTCTGGCAGAAAGGCCTGGTCAATTTTTCGGCTTTCTTTCTGCTATTTATACCGTCTGTGGTCAATTTCCTGGTACCGGCTGCCTGCATGCATTTTGCCATCCCCGCAGGAAAACCTGCTGCCGGTACCGAGCGTGTTCTCATGCGACGTGGTGCCAAACGCATCATGCTGCTATTCGGCTGCACCATTTTAACCGCCGTTAGCTTCCATAACTTTCTGCATCTGCCACCGTTTCTGGGCATGATGACCGGCCTCGGCTTCCTGCAGTTCTTCAGTTATTACCTGAAGAAGACACATCGTCCACCTATGACACATCCTGCTTCCATCGGTGTGGTTGGCGAACTGGCAATGGAGGGTGAAGGAGATGAAGGGAATGAAAGGGGTGAAAGAGTTGTGGGGGGTGAAGATGATGAACGTTTCGATTTCTTCCACCGCCTGGCACGTGCCGAGTGGGATACCCTGCTGTTCTTTTACGGCGTGGTACTGTGTGTCGGCGGACTTGGTTTTATCGGTTACCTGGAAATGGCCTCGTCCATAATGTATACCGATTACGGTCCAACCTATGCCAATATTGCTGTCGGCGTCATGTCTGCGATCGTCGACAACATCCCGGTGATGTTCGCAGTATTGAGCATGAACCCTGACATGGAGCTGGGACAGTGGCTGCTGGTCACCCTGACGGCAGGTGTCGGCGGCAGCATGTTGTCTATCGGTTCAGCCGCCGGGGTTGCACTAATGGGTCAGTCGCGCGGGAAGTACACATTTTTCGGCCACATGAAGTGGACGCCGGTCATTATGCTGGGTTATGCCGCCAGCATCATGGTGCATATGTGGATAAATGCCGACACGTTTTTAATACCTATCGTCCAGCGTTAGTACCAGTTGTAAATACGCAGGACGTGCTGAGCTTGCAAAGCGCATCCTGCCTTCACGGCTTCAAATGAGTGGTTTCAGATTCAAGGCGACGCCACACGCTGGTGCCGCCGCAGGCGTTCTCAATGGCCTCCATTCTCGCATTATGCGCCTGGCATTCGGCCTCGTTGGCCCTGATCACGCACAGCGGCTCACGATTGGTGGACAGCCTCTGGATTTCCGAGCGCTGATTGCCGTTGCTGTCCATTCTACTGTCCAGCGACAGGCTCACCTGGCCACCAGTCATCATCAGGTAGACGTCGGCAAGAATCTCGGCATCCAGCAAGGCACCGTGTAATTCCCGCTGGGAATTATCTATATCATAACGCTTGCACAGCGCATCGAGGCTGTTCCGCTGCCCCGGATGCAGGCGCCGCGCCATCGCCAGCGTGTCCAGCACCTTGCAATGATCCACCACCGTGCCGGGAGACCTGGCAAGTAACTTGAATTCGTGGTCGATAAAACCGACATCGAATGGTGCATTGTGAATAACCAGTTCCGCGCCCTTGATAAACTCCAGGAACTCGGCGGCAATGTCTGCAAAACGAGGCTTGTCAGCCAGCGACTCGTTGGTGATGCCATGTACCTCGACTGCACCCACATCAATCTCGCGGTCAGGCTGAAGGTACTGGTGATAGGTATTGCCGGTAATGCGCCGGTCAATCAGTTCAACACAGCCGATCTCGATAATACGATGACCTTCAGAAGGTTCCAGGCCGGTTGTTTCCGTATCGAGTACAATTTGACGCATGGATTTTCCTGCAATCTATAAAAGTTCGTCGATGGCCTTGTTCGCCAGCTCGTCAGCCTGTTCGTTTTCGGGATGACCACTGTGCCCCTTGACCCAGGCCCATTCAATATCATGCCCTGTTGTGGCCTTGTCCAGGCGCTGCCAGAGGTCGACATTCTTGACCGGTTTTCTTGCAGCCGTTTTCCAGCCACGTCGCTTCCAGTTTGCCAGCCATTCCTTGATCCCCTGCTGTACATACTTTGAATCCGTCGTCAGGCGGACCGTGCAGGGACGCGTCAGGCTCTCAAGTGCCTGTATCGCAGCCATCAGTTCCATACGGTTATTGGTTGTCATGGCTTCTGCACCATACAGGGTTTTCTCATGACCCTTGTGACGCATGAGTACACCCCAGCCGCCCGGCCCCGGATTACCACGGCAGGCCCCGTCCGTAAAAATCTCGGTTTCAATTGACACGTCGGACATTGCCTTGACTGGAGCTGGGTATACCCACCGGGAACAGGCGGCGCCGTTTCAGATAACCTTCTTTCAGGGGCGTCATCACCACCGTACGTTTACGGGCCACCAGGATGTAGGCAGCCGACAGGTATTTGTGGCCATAACCGCCGGCCGGGCCGGTAAGTCGCAGTTTTTCAAGCAGCCGCAGATTCTGCATCGGTGGGCGCTGAAACAGGTAATGGCAGTGCAAGGTATCAAACCCCAGCAGACTGAGCCAGTCCTTGATACGGTTCATACTCAAAAACCGGGTATCCCACGGCATCTGCCGGCGCTTGCGTGTCAGCACACGTCGCATCCCCCAGAGGCTGCGTGGATTAAACCCGATGATAACCAGGTGCCCGTCCGGAATCAGGCTGCGGTCTGCTTCCCGTAGCACCTGGTGCGGGTCGCTGGTGATCTCCAGGGTATGCGGTAATATAATGGCGTCAATGGAGTCATTCATGATCGGCCAGTCTTCCGTATGTCCGCCTATACCAGCCTGTGTTTGTGTCAGGGCTTCGACACTCTGGATGACGTGATGGGGTATCCGGCTGGCGTTCAAATGGCAACTTTCCCAGGGTGGGTCCAATACCAGCAGATGGTAGCCAAACAAGGTGGGGAGTTCTGTTTCCAGCGCCGACAGTTCAGCCTCCGCCAGCAAGCGCCCCAGAGGACGCTGGTACCAGCTGCGGAGCGCTGCCGAGCGTAGCGGTGCAGTGAAATCCGTGTTCTTCACCAGCAAATAATAACGCATTCCGGCCGTCTCCGTATCCAAAAGTCCTCTGCCGCGAAAGTTATTGACCCGCCCCGGACGGCCTGTCAGGATATGCGCGCATATCAGCGGCAATATGACAACATGGCACAAGTCTCCGAACAGCATATCAAGACCAATCAGGGTAGTGCCGATATCCGCGTATGAGCAGCATTCGCCTTGTTTTGACGGCACTTTCCATCCAGCTAACCGTCGGCTGTGCCGCACTCGACACCGCCTCACGCTCAACCACCTCACCCGCTGACGAACAGCACGCAGTTATCACAGACCTTTCCACGCATGCCCCCCCTAGCAGTGGCGGCCTGCCCGGAAATGGAACGGCATCAGCAGCGACTGAAGATGGTGACTTCTGGGGAGCACTGCGCCAGGGTTTCCGCCTGACCGGCCAGGAACACGCTGCCGTAGTCAGCCGGGCAGCTGACTACGGCAGAAACCCGCGTCAGGTCGAAAGAATATTCAAACGTGGCAAGCCTTACCTTGCCTACATTTATGAAGAAGTAAAAAAGCGCAACTTCCCGACCGAGATCGTGCTATTGCCGTTTATCGAAAGCGGCTATGACCCCTTTGCCTATTCGCACGGACGGGCCGCCGGTCTATGGCAGTTTATCCCGGGTACCGGAAAGATGTACGGTCTGAAGCAGGACTGGTGGTATGACGGCCGTCGCGACATCGTCGCATCCACGCAAGCCGCACTCAACTACCTGGATTATCTGCAGCAGCGGTTTGACGGTGACTGGTTACTGGCCATCGCTGCCTATAACTCGGGCAGTGGCCACGTAAGCAAAGCCATCAAGCGTAATCGCAAGGCCGGTAAACCAACGGACTTCTGGCACCTGCAATTGCCGAAAGAGACATCGGCCTATGTACCGAAACTGCTCGCCATCAGTGCCGTTGTCAGACAACCATCGAACTATGATGTAGTACTTGCCCCGATTGATCCCGCCCCTACTTTCACTGTTGTCGACACCCGGGGACAGCTGGACATCGCGATCGCAGCAGAACTGGCCACCATCGATACAGAAGCACTCTACCTGTTAAATCCCGGTTTCAACCGCTGGTCGACCCATCCGGACGGCCCGCATCAACTGGCCATTCCGGTCGCACAGTCAGCAATCTTCGAGGAAAACCTCGCTGCCCTGCCGGTTGATCAGCGCGCCAAATGGGTACGGCACAAGGTCCTCAAGGGTGAAACCCTCTCGCATATTGCCCGTCGCTATAACACGACTGTCAGCGTGCTGCGCAACACCAATGTTCTGAAGAGTTCAACTATACGAATCGGTCAGCATCTGCTGGTACCCGTCGCAGCACAGGATGCTTCCCGTTATGCGGCGCTGGCAAAACACCTGCAACCGGCACGTTCATCAAGTAACAAGGTGACCCACAAGGTACACCAGGGTGACAACCTCTGGAAGATTGCCCGGCAATACGATGTCACGGTGAACCAGGTTACGCGGTGGAACCGGCTGGATGGCGGTGCACTGATAAAACCTGGACAACAGCTGGTTATCTGGAAAAATGGCAAGGCATCAGCAAACGGCAAGCACGTACGAACAGTCAACTACACAGTACGCGCTGGTGACTCGCTATACCGAATCGCCCGGAAATTCAACGTCACCATTAGTAATCTACGGCGCTGGAACGACCTGGCCAAGGGGAAGCATCTGCAGCCCGGCCAGCACCTGAAACTGTATGTGGATGTGACCCGTCTGCAAACTGTCAAAGTTGACGCTACGCCCTCGGTAAACCCTGGACGTACTGCTTCATCAATTTTTCAGAACCTGCACCACAGCTGATGATGGTACGCATCGCGTCCTGCACCGGGATATCCACCGGGTGTACGTGTTTTCCTTCCAGATGATAGATCAGGCCCGACGTTGGGTTCGGTCCCGTCGGCACGAACACGGTATAACTGCCGTCTTCATGTGTATCCGTAACAAAGCAGGTCGCCAGCGTGGAGTTGCAAAATATCTGTGCCAGCGCCACCGAGGAGAACGGTGAATCCTTGCTGCTGCCAAACAGCTGTAACACGGTTTCCTTGATCATCGAATACCCGGGCGCCAGCCGCAGGATGTGTGTCTCTATCAGGCGGTAGAAGAAACCACCCAGGCGCGTGCGCACCAGCACACCCACAAAGAAACAGGTCGTCAATATCAGAACAATAACAAAGGATTCTGCTATAAATTCATTGGCTTCCGTATCCTTTATGACGAGACGTGTGATCGGCTGTATCCAGCCAGTGATGAGATCAAAGATCCATACTGACACCGACACCAGGATGGCCACCGGCAGGATCACGACTACCCCTCCGAGCAGGGAGGTTTTCAGGAAATGTTTGAGCCTGAGCATGGTGGTACTCCCTAAAAATCTGATGCGCCTGTTGAATTCTGACAGGTACGTCACGCTGCTCCCATACCCACCCTACAGCATGATATTTAGCAGAATGGGTAAAGCGCAGCGTAGCCATCGGGTCGATGCCACATTATGGCGGGTATGTTTGCATTCAGGCTTCCGGTCGCATATGAGGAAACAGCAGTACATCCCGGATGGATGGTGAATCCGTAAACAGCATCACCAGGCGGTCAATACCGATGCCCTCGCCTGCGGTTGGTGGCATACCGTGTTCCAGTGCACGAATGTAATCGGCGTCATAGTGCATCGCTTCCAGGTCACCGGCATCCTTGTCCACGACCTGCTGGCGAAACCGCTCAGCCTGGTCTTCGGCATCATTCAGCTCAGAGAAGCCATTGGCAATTTCACGCCCCCCGACAAAGAATTCAAAGCGGTCGGTAATAAACGGGTTGTCATCATTACGCCGCGCCAGTGGTGACACCTCTGTCGGGTAGGCTGTAATAAAGGTGGGGTCATCCAGTCGCCCTTCCACAGTCTTTTCGAAGATCTCGATCTGCACCTTGCCCAGCCCATAGCTGTCCTTCAAGGGTAACTTGAGATTACCGGCCACGGCCCTTGCCCGGTCCAGATCATCGACATCTGCAGGTGTCAGGTCAGTATTAAAGTGCAGGATGGAATCCCGCACGCTCATGCGCCGGAAGGGTTTGCCGAAATCGTACTGACTGTCCTGGTACTCAATAGTGGTACTGCCGAGCAGGTCCTGCGCCATGCCGCGCAACAGCGCTTCGGTCAGGTCCATTAAATCATTGTAGTCCGCATAGGACTGGTAGAACTCCAGCATGGTGAACTCCGGATTATGCCGTGTCGACAGACCCTCGTTGCGGAAATTGCGGTTGATTTCGTAGACCCGTTCATAACCACCCACCACCAGGCGTTTTAAATACAGTTCAGGGGCAATGCGCAGAAACAGGTCCATGTCCAGTGCATTGTGGAAAGTTGAAAACGGCCGTGCCGTCGCCCCGCCCGGGATCGCCTGCATCATGGGGGTTTCAACCTCAAGGAAATCCTTCCCGTTCAGGTAATCGCGTATGTATTGCACAACGCGACTGCGCATGAGAAAGGTGTTGCGCGACA
>JASJGW010000058.1:0-3271 GCA_033791305.1 Gammaproteobacteria bacterium
ACGACTAATCTAGCGTCGTTCTCACGAGGTCGGCGGTGACGCAAGTGACCTCCTGTCCCCAAGTTACTGGATTTTGCACTCCCAATGTGGCAATATTCAACGCTCGTGCAATATGTCAGCCAACATTTCCGATTCGCTGCAAGTACTCGATCACCTGATCGGCCAGCTCGGGCGGAGTTCGCCCGGCACCGTCCAGGACCAATTCGGCGCGGTCGGGCTTTTCGTAGGGGTCGTCGATGCCCGTCATTCCTTTTAACTGACCAGCTCGCGCCTTCTTGTAAAGCCCCTTGGGGTCCCTCGATTCACACACTTCCAGTGGCGCATCGACGAACACCTCAATGAACTCTCCCGGACGGAGATTATTCCTCACCCGGTCACGATCTACACGGTAGGGGCTGATGAAGGCCGTCAGTGCGATGGTGCCAGCCTCGGAGAAAAGCTGGGCAACCGATCCAATGCGCCGGATATTCTCTTCCCGGTCTATGGCGGAAAACCCGAGACCAAAACGCTGTGCAAACTCATCCCCATGTGCATCCAGCAGCATCGACGATCCGGCATTGAGGGAGTGACGGACATTGTCTCCATCCAGAACCACGCTGCGCTTGCCCCACTGATGAAGTTTGTGGTCGAGGGTATTTGCGATGGTGCTTTTCCCCGAGCCACTCAAACCTGTAAACCAGATTACACAGCCCTTATGACCGTTCAGGGACTCCCGGCTACTGCGTGTCACCTGATGTTCATGCCAGGTGACATTGGTATCATTACTCATTTACTTGCTCCTTTAGTTAAAATTTTGTTTTCCTTTTAACAATTCTACCGGATATTCGGTTCAGACATCCAACAGGAAACATGCAGGTGTATCCGGCCGACAGTGCGGCAACGCTCAAAAGTCTGGAATTCCGAAAGCCTCCGATCTATGAGCCCTTTTCATTCTCCAGTGCCTTCTCTGTGATGCTTTCATAGAGGTGCACTACTGTCGCACAGAATGCCTGCCACTCTGGATGCCGGTCGATTAAATGCTTGCTCTGCTGGGCATCGTGTATAACCGTATCCAGAAATTCAACATCCCCTTCACTTAGCAACTCGCCACTATCAGTCTTCTCCTTGATTGCCTTGAGTCGCGGGAGCCTCTGTTTCTCAAACCTCTGGATAAGTGCCAGAATGACGCCATCTTCTTCAGAAGGTTCAGTCATGCTCTCCTCCAGATCGGTCGCATGATTTCAGCCAATCACGATCTTGTGGACCCTGTCCGCTTGTATGTTGTCTGTGCGCCGATCCGCAATCTTCCTGCGACATTCCTTTATTGTTGCCCCGTTACTGTCCTTGAATGGAACACCGGGCATGTATTCGTTCTGCCGCCTGTCACCAAACTGGAATCGCTTGTTTCCCATCGTTCCCATGCCCTCTCAGGAAATTGAGTAATCCCTAAAACGCTACCACTTTTCCGGGAATCAGGTTTTGATATAGATCAACTACAAGCCTGCAAAAGACAAAATAGCTCTATGGAGCAGTTAGAGGCTTGTCTCGCGCGACTCGCCACGCCGCAGTGACCATTTCAACAGGGGTGGCGATAGCAAGGTGGTAACGATAACCATTAGCACCACCGATGCAAACAGTTCATCGCCAATTACACCCAGACTCTTGCCAATGGCCGCGAATACCAGGCCAACTTCGCCGCGCGGCATCATGCCCAGTCCCACCGCCAGCCGGTTGGTGTGCTTGCTGGCCCCGAAGCCGCACACCAGTTTACCCACGATCGCAGCTATCAGCAGCCCCCCAGCCATGATCAGGACCTGGCAATCAAAGAAGGTTTCTATCTTCACCTGAATACCCATCAGGACGAAGAAGATCGGCACCAGGATAACCTCCAGCGGCATGATCAGGCTTTTAATGCTGACATTGTATTCCTCCTTGGGAATACGGCAATGTTTGAAGAAGGTATCGTTCAGAATCAGTCCGGCGGCGAATGCCCCGATGATGGTTGCCAGGCCCACCAGGTTGGCCAGCCAGGCAAGCACCATCACGAACAGGTAGGAAGTGAACATTTTTGCCTCCACCAGATCCAGGTGGCACAACAGGCGGATGGTGAAACGTAGCAGATAGGGACCAAGGAACAGAACACCGGCAAGAAACAACACCGCCAGTACCACAATAGCCAGAATGTTAAGCAGGTTGACGCCACCGGAAACAATAATTCCGGACACGATCGCCAGCATCAGCAGTCCCAGCATGTCGTCCATCACAGCCGCTCCGAGGATCACATGTGCCTCACCGGTATGCTCCCGATGCAGGTCTCGCAACACCCGTGCCGTTATACCGACACTGGTGGCACCGAGCGTGGCAGCGATGAACAGATCGGTGTTGAACGAGGCGTCCGGCATAATGATCCGGGCGGCGGCAAAGCCGAGAATGAACGGCACCACCACTCCGATCACGGCCACCCGCAATGAATCACCGCCGACTTTGCGCATTTCTACCACGCTGGTATCCAGTCCGACCAGGAACAGCATAAAAATCACCCCGTAGCGCGAGAACACATCCACCGTTTCCGCAATCTGGAGTATCTGCCCGCCATGGGGTCCCTGCAGCACCCACAGGATCTCTGCCGCAGTATCGGAGCCCAGTGTCGAAAAGGCCGCCAGATCGAGGGATTCACCGGTTAGCAACAACCGTTCCATTTCGAAAATTGACGGACCCTCGCGCAGCACCAGGACCAGATCAAAGCTCACAAAATACGCCAGGTTGCCCAGCACCACGCCCATGATCAACTCGCCCAGCACCGAAGGCTGTCCAAGCTTGCGTGCCGCAAAGCGCCCGATGATGGCGAAGAACAGGATACCGGTAACGCCCAGGATGACCGGTGCTATCGGATCATTGTGCAGAGCATCCAGCGGCGCAGCCGCAGCCGGTCCTGCGGCAAGCACAGCGAGTACCGGCACGAGCAACTGCATGCCGCGCCAGTGCACCGAATGATCTGCCGGCAAGTGGTGAGGATATGCTTGCATGTCTACAACAATGACGGGGCCTTACGAGATTGCCTGTGTTATTGCCGGATCGATGATACTTTTCATTCCTTGTTACTCACTGGTGAATTCTATGGCACGATCCACCAGATCTTCAGCATACAAATCCCGGAAGAAATGATCGGCACCGTCCATCACCTCCAATTCAATAGTACCTGCTGCTGCCAGTGGAACCAGTTTCTCGTCAAGCTCCTTGAAAAGTTGATCTTCGGTACCTACACATACCAGTAGCGGTTTTTTTATCTTCG
>JASJGW010000059.1:0-3361 GCA_033791305.1 Gammaproteobacteria bacterium
TCATCAAAACGTTCGGGGGCTGGACCATGATTTAGCCTATCGGGGTATTGCATCAGGCACGCTAGAGGTTACCGATCTTTACGCTACGGATGCGGAAATCGCCTATTACAAACTTCGGGCGCTTGAGGATGATCTGAACTACTTCCCCATTTACAACGCGGTCATTCTGTATCGTGCTGATCTCGAACAACGTGCACCCGAAGTCGCGGCGATGTTCAATCGACTTGCCGATCGCATTGATGCTCCGACAATGAGCAGAATGAACGCGCAAGTGAAACTGAATGGCGAAGCAGAGTCCAAAGTTGCCGCTGGGTTTTTGAAACAAGCGCTTAGTCTGGACGTGGACTACCAGATACAGACCGCATGGCAACGGTTCTGGCAACACACCGGTGAACATCTGGTGCTAGTCGGCATCTCTTTGTCCGCAGCAATCTTTTTTGCCGTTCCGTTGGGTATCCTGGCGGCACGCCGTGAACGCCTTGGCTCGATTATTCTCGGTGTAGCGGGCATCATTCAAACGATTCCTTCGTTAGCATTGTTTGTTTTTATGATTCCACTACTTGGCATCGGAGGACCGCCTGCGATCATGGCCTTGTTTCTCTACAGTCTGCTTCCCATTATTCGTAATACCTATGCCGGACTCAAGGATATCCCGCCAGCTATCGCCGAATCAGCACAGGCGCTCGGATTACCGTCACGTGCCAGGCTGCGCATCGTAGAGTTACCATTGGCTACGCGCACCATCATCGCTGGAATAAAAACGTCGGCGGTGATCAACGTGGGCACCGCTTCGCTTAGTGCTCTCATTGGCGCCGGTGGATACGGTCAACCCATACTCACTGGTATACGACTCGATGATATAGGCTTGATCCTGCAAGGTGCTATTCCTGCTGCAGCGCTAGCGCTGCTGGTACAAGGGTTATTTGAACTGATCGAACGTGGGTTATTACCGAAAGGTCTTTGAATACAGACGAGCGAGGTAAAGTCGGCAAGTTAGTGAAATGTAAATACCGTGGATTTCGAGATAAGACCCGAACGTATACCCTCAGTTCATTTTGGTAATGACGCGGATCTCGAATCCCATAATTGATAAATATTGATTAATATAGAAAAAGAATCCTTCTTGTTGCGCGATGTCATTTTTATACCCATAAGCAATTAGCTTTTCGCGGGTATTTAGGAACTGTAATATATATCACCGCTATAACTTAAGTGTAAATGCCCATACATCCTTATCGACTACATCAAAGTGCATTTTCTGCTTAGGAAACATTCCGCCGATCAAAGCCTCCTGCTTTGCCGGGGAATATTTACATGGTGTAAGCCTGCCGGAGATTGGCGATATTTTGTTGCATCACGCTGATAAAATCACCCTTGGCGGGACGTTTTGCACAGGGGTCAAAAACTGCGATACCGATTCCCATCCCGTCGAGTTGCTGTGCAATCTCCGGCAGCGGCTGTTTTTCCCATAGCATCCACTCGGCAGGAAAGCGCTCGCGCACCAACTGCAGCTGCTGCCACTGCTGATCATTCGGCATTTCGTCCGGTTCCCACACCCTGTCTTCTACAGGCAACTCATAGCGCCGGGCCAGGTACTGATAGACAGGGTGCGAGGCGAACAGGGGCTGGCGTGGTTTTGTGGCGACAGTTTGCTGCAGCTTCAGGTCCAGCGCCATCAGATCCTCACGCAGGGCCGTGAAATTTTTCTCGAAGTCCGATTGATGTGCAGGCCGCTTGCGAGAGAGCACGTCTGCAATTGTCTGCGCCTGCTTCACTGCCTGATAAAAATCCAGCCAGGTGGTAAAGGCGATACCCGCATGGGAATGCTCTGCACCCGGCCCGTGGCTGTGGGAGCCGCCGCCCTGCCCCCGAATCAGCCTGTCCTGCAAACCGGCGGATGTATCCACACTGCGCAACCGGGGCAGGCTGACGTATTTTGTCCATTTGGCATAACCGGCACCGTTCAGCAGGATGAGGTCTGCCTGCTGGTAACGCTGAATGGTTTTCGTGTCCGGCATCCAGAAGGCGGGGTCTGCGTCTGCAGGTGCGGGGAAAACCACCTGTGCATGATCGCCGGCGATGCGCTGGGCAAAGTATTGCAGCGGGTAATTGACTGTGTAGATCGTCAATGGTTGTTTAGCGCTGGCCTGCAAAGGTGCGCTGGCCAGAATGACTCCAGCAAGACCAGCTAGCAAAGATCTGAAAAGATGACTCATACCGCTTCAACCCTCTGTCACATCAACAGGCTTCTGACCAGTGCCTGGCTGTAATGATTCACCAGCAGCAACAGCCCACCACAAATCAAACCACTGATAGCGATGATAATAAAGACCTCCGCTCCCAGCAGGCGCGCAATGGTGGCCCGGCTGCAGCCCAGTTTGAAGATCGTCTCTATCTCCCCCTGACGCAGCCGCAGCGACAGGGCAAACACCAGGATCAGGGCCAGCACCGTGGCAATCCCGACGATCAGGATCACCGCATCCAGAACATTCTTGATGCGGAAGATACTGGCCATCAGGATATCGATGACCTCGCCGGGACGTACGATCTGGTGCAGCGCGTCGCTGGCCAGGTAACGTCCCTGCAGGATTGTTCCTGATTTGGCATCACGGGGCAGGGCAATCACACCGGTAAGCGGGTACTCCGAGGCATCGCCATGAAAGTGAAAAGAATCCAGGTTTGCGGGTGTGATTTCACGGTACTGCAGCAGCTTGGCGTTGGCGGTCACCTTGTTGCCATCACGCTTCAGGATAACCGACGGGTCCGTGGTCTTCGCCAGGTCCTCGTGACCATGGGCCAGCCCCTGGATGATCCAGGCGGTATTGATATCCACCAGTATCGCCTGATCGTCAGTGCTATGGCTGCGCGCCAGCACACCCGCCACCTTCATTTTCAAAGGGTAGACGCCTGCAAGGTCAAACAGGTTCTCCGGCGAAGAAACCAGGCTATCACCCGCTTGTAATCCCAGTTCCTCGGCGACTGCATAACCCAGGACACATTCACCCAGCAGACTGAAAGGCCGTCCTTCAGCCACCTGCAGCTTGCGGAAATCCAGATAGTCCAGGGTGGTGCCAATGATGGGAAAACCGCGGGCGCGAAAACGTACATACAGGGGAATGGGGTCTGCCAGCCCGGTATCCATGACGCTGTCTGCCGCTGCCATGGGAATAGTCTCAGGGACCTCCTCACTGAAATAGAGACTGTTCATCACCAGGTCCAGGGCGCTGCCCTTTGCCCCGATCAGCAGCGGTGTGGAGGCCGCCCGCGCCACCAGCTGGTGCTCGGCCTCCTCCAGGATCAGGTGCAGCGTCATGGGCAGCACGGCGATCAGGGTGATGGAGGCCACCAGGATAGCCGTACG
>JASJGW010000060.1:0-11342 GCA_033791305.1 Gammaproteobacteria bacterium
GGGCTACCGGCGTTATCGTTGGCACATGTATGAGGAACGTCTACGCTCAATGCTGCCTTTGTCCATGCGCCGTCCATTGTTTGGTGCCCTGGGACATCTGTATCCAAAGGCAGACTGGGCGCCGAAGGTATTTCGTGCCAAGTCAACCTTCGAGTCCCTGGCCAGGTCGGATATCGAGGGCTATTTTCACAGTGTTTCGATCCTGGGGGATAAACTGCGTGCCAGACTTTTCAGTGCGGAATTCAGAAGAGAGTTGCAAGACTATAATGCGGTTGAAGTGTTTCACCGGCATGTTGCCAGTGCGCCTGATCATCCCTTATCCAGGATCCAGTATCTGGATCTGAAGACCTACCTGGTGGGAGATATTCTGACCAAGGTGGACCGGGCCAGTATGGCGCACGGACTGGAAGTCAGGGTGCCTATACTGGATCACAAATTTGTTGAATGGATGGCGGGGTTGCCACCCGGGCTGAAATTACGTGGCAGGGAAGGCAAATATTTATTCAAGAAATCACTTGAGTCACACCTGCCTCAGGAAATCTTGTATCGTCAGAAGATGGGGTTTGCCGTGCCGCTGGCAAGCTGGTTCCGTGGCCCGCTCCGTGACCGGGTCAAGCAAACATTGCTGGGTCCCCGTATGCTGGATAGCGGGTTTTTTGACAGCCGGTTTTTGCATACCCTTGTGGAGCAACACCAGTCCGGGCGCAGAGATTTCAGTACACCGATATGGACATTGCTGATGTTTGACGCTTTCCAGCGTAATATGCAGGGTGAGTGACTGCAGGTTTCGGTGTGTATATTGCAGAGCGCAATCTGCATTATACAGGCGTTTTCGAATTCACTGGATTATGTTGGTTATTTTATGAAAACAGCCAGATGCTTGAAGTTGTATCATTATGATCGATTGTCTGCCGCTTTCCTCTTGTAATCGTTAATAATTATATTTTCCCATGAATCGTTCCGTCACTTCATTTGTTAATGCGTCTTTTAGTATATCAGGGGCCCTGCTTTATCTGGTTCCAGTCACATTTTATTTGGTCTACGCGGATACATTTAACGAGCTGTGGCACTACTGGAATGACGGGCAAAACTGGCAATTCCTGATTCCAGTCGCTTTTGTTTATATGTTATGGGATAGAAGGGATTTGCTTGTTGGGCTGGAAATCAAGCCGAATATTCTGTGGGGATCGTCACTGCTAGTTGGCTCAATTGCGATTCTAATCGCAGGGCAGATCAGCTATACGCACTCTTTGCGTGAAATATCTGTTGTTGTTACTGTCTTTTCACTGGTGCTGCTTCTCTTTGGAACACAATATATCAGAAAATTGTTTTGGCCTCTGGTGTATCTGTTCCTGATGACATCGCTGCCAACCGATCTCCTGGCAAGATCAAGTGAGACATTGAAGCTGGTCTCGGCCGCTGTCGGCGCAAACATGCTGGAATTGTTCGGGTATGCAGTGTACCGGGAAGGAACCGTATTACAGCTCCCGCACATAACACTGGTGGTCGCTGATGAGTGCAGTGGCCTCAACCAATTGATGTCCGCGATTGCCCTGGGGATACCCATTGCCTTTACGATGGTCGACAAGTGGTGGAAAAGGATTACGATCCTGCTATTGTCCTGTTTATTTGGCATTATGGCGAACTGGCTCAGGGTTTTTCTGATCGCAATCTGGCATTACGATTCTGCTAAACAGAATATACATGGACCTAACGAAATCTATCAATTGCCTTTCATTTTCCTTATTGGCGTATTTTTCACCTTTTTGATAGCGTTGGCACTCGCTGACAAGGAGAAACCCGAACAGCATTCCGGTCTTCAATTGGCTGATGGAGTTGACGGCAGTAAAGCCCCTGTCGGCAAGACCAGGACAGCATCACTTATTGCAATCTTCGTGCTTTCTGCGGCTGCTGTTTATCTCAACACCTGGCAAGTCAAACCCGTGTATCTTGAACACGAACTCTCGCAGTTTCCCATGTCAATTGCAGGATTCAAAGGTAGCCCAGTAAAGGAACTTGGAAAACCGTTTTACACCGGTCTTGCCCAGGAAGAACTGATTGCGAGCTATACGAATTATGACGGAGTGGCGGTTAATGTATTTATCGGCTATTTCCGGTCACAAGATGCAGAACATGAACTTGTAGATTACCGTTACAACTGGCTCCATGATGGTGCCCGGGCCATAGATGTTCCAGCCGCATCATCCTCAGTCAGGATGAAGATGAATACGGTAGAAACAACACGGGGACCCGGAACTGTATTCTTTGTTTACGAAATAAACGGGAAAAGCCTGGTTGACTTGAAAAAGGTCAAGTTTGCATCTTTGCTTGACGCGCTTTTCTATCAACGTACAAATGGGGCGATTATCATCGCAGTGTTCGATAAAGAAACAGAGCAACTATCGGTTGAAGAGCAGGAATTTCTGAGCAGCTTTTTGACCGAGGCTCAGGCACGTTTATGATGTGGGGCCAGTTTCGGAGCTGCGAATAGCCCTGCCAATTTGCGCACGCTTTGGTATAGCGGTGTCTCAAGGTTGTATAGTCCCGGTAAACGGGCAGAAAATAAAGAGAGAAAGTTGAAAGACAACGCACATGTGGTTGATTGGGTGACCGGAAAGTGACTGAAGACACGTTGCTAAATTGTATTGTCCAAAGAAAGGATGAACTGGAAACGCCACTTTACATTTACAGCGCGGATCAGCTTGACCTGGCATCCAACGATCTATTGAGTCTTCTTCCGAAAGGCTCGCAATTATTCTACAGTCTAAAGGCCAACCCCCAGCCCGGTATTGCCAAGTATTTTGCATGCAAGGGTATACGCCCGGAGATTGCGAGTGCCGGCGAGCGACGAATATGTCTGCAGGCGGGTGTGGCGCCAGAAGAAATTCTTGTAGGCGGGGTGTCAAAGTCGAGTCAATATCTTGCGGACGTTTGCGACTCTGGCTGTTATGCCGTAGTTATCGATTCCCTGTCTGAATGGAACAGGCTAAAGGCCGTTATTTCCAGTGGGCTGCAGCCAAAGGTCCTTTTGCGGATTGCGCCAGGTGTGCCTCTGGGCGGATTGGATATGGCGGGCTCAAGCCAGTTTGGATTAAGTTGTGAACAGGCTGTCAGGGTGGCTCATGAGTGCAATGCAAGCAGCGCAACTTTTCAGGGTCTGCATTTCTATTTTGGTTCGCAGCGCCTGAGCGCCGAACCCATCCTGAAGACATTGAAAATTATCGTTGAAAACATCAGAGCGTTCAAAGCTGAAGGGTTGAAGGTGTCGGTTGTTGACGTTGGCCTTGGTTGTGGTGTGCCCTATCTGGAAAAGGATTTGCGGCTAGATTATGACTCGCTTCGGGACCAAATTTGGTTATTATGGAGAGATCCGGTCTGGGATGGCGTCGAAATCTGGTCAGAAGCGGGCCGCGCACTCGTAGGGCAAGCCGGTTACTACGTGTCACGAGTAACCGAGGTGAAACAGCTGCATGGTAGAACATTTGTGTTCCTTGATGGTGGGATAAATGTCCATAATCCAGGTATTGGTCTGGGTCGCTTTTTTCGTAGCAATCCACAATTCCTGTTTGTGACCCAGTCCGATTCTGATACCAGAGTTCCGGTAGATTTCGTTGGTAATCTCTGCACCTCGGCTGACTTGATTGGGCAGGATGTGGCGGCACCAACGTTGGTTGAAGGCGATCTCGTGGTAATCCCGAATTCAGGCGCCTATACACAAACAACCGGCATGTGGGGCTTCAATAGCCAAAGGCCATTCTCTGAAATGTTTTTGGGCGCGGGCGGGGTATTAAGAACGCTGGTGCCGCAATATGAGCTATGGCTCCAGGCACACTGTTCAATAAGTCCGAAGTGAACATGTCGCTTTCCGGTTTACTGATTCAGCAGGAAAGAAAGGACCCGGAACGTACCTATATTGGCGGGTATTTCGGGCGGGTTACCTATGGTGAGACATTAATGCTGGCCAGGCAACTGGCTCAGTTGCTTGCATTGTCCAGCCACATCGCCGGGAGACGGTCAGTCGGCATCAGCACAGAATCACCTGAATATCTTGCTTACACTGTCTGGGCAACGATTTTTGCTGACATCAGTATCGTCTTTCTGCCACGCTGTCAAAATCCGGAGATGATGCGAAGATCCATGAAAGAGGCGTCTGTTGAAGTGCTTTTAACTGACGAGCCGGCACTGTTGCAGGAATCGTGGTGCCTGGACCTGAAGGATATGTTGCGGCGTGCCTTGTCGGGAGACAATCAGCCGGGTGCATCTGCAAAGGCGCTTCCGACCGCTCCCTGTGAAAGCGATGCTGGTTTTATTTTCCAGACCAGTGGAACCGCAGGAGAGCCAAAGTGGGTACAGTGTGAGTATCGGAAATTCTCTACCGTCATAAATTGTATGCTGCATAATGGTGTCCTGGAACACGCTCGCGGCCAATCTGTTTTTCTCACGCCCCCCTTGTACCATTCTTATGGCTTGAGTGCTTTCCTTGAGTATACTGCCGTAGGCGCCATGATAATCTTCCCGCAAGGGACATCCCCTCTTGGTCCGGTGGGCGATCTAAGAGATCCAGCGTTACGTGGCAATGTCACTGCAATTGAAGGTGTGCCTTATTTCTACACCCAGCTTTCGAAGCTGGCAGGCCGCTTTATCATGCCAGGGTTGAATCACCTCGGACTCGGTGGTGGGAGGCTGGACAATATCGCATTCGATAAGCTGCGAGAGGTATATCCGGATATTACGGTGTCCGTGCGCTATGGCATGACGGAAACACCATCTGTGGTGAGTCACAGGGTCATTCGTTCTTTCTCCCGGGAGGACTGGAAGAGTTCTGGCCCAGTACTTCCAGTCTATAATGTGGAGATTGTTGACGGGAGCGGCCGGATCCTGGAGAGGAATCAGACAGGAGAAATCATCGTGAGCGGAGATTGTGTCGGCACTTACCTTGGGCTGAGTGGAAACCGGCTGTTAACCGGTGACACTGGATATATTACGAGCAACAATGAACTGGTGATCAATGGACGGAAGAGCCTGTACATCAAAAATCGTGGTTTTCGTGTCAGCCCGGAGCAGGTGGAGTCAGTAATTGCGTCATTTAATGGCGTGCAAGATTGTCGTGTCCTGATGGTTGATTTCAAACTCGTTGCAGAAGTTGTGTATGATGACTGTATTTCGCAAGGGGATATACTGACTTTCATGAGCACGCGACTGCCCAGCTATGCAATAGTGGACGAGGTGGTTAGGGTGGAGAGCGTACCAAGAACGCCCTCTGGAAAGATCAGGCGTTATCATTAAATTGGTATTTTAATAAGCAATACAGGAATGTTTTTCTAACAGCGATATCACGCCGAAAGGCGGCGCGCCTGCAAACGGAGTTTAGTTCACGGTTTTATAAAACAACGAGGTATGGAAGATATTAACAAGCAACTTGATGCCGAGGCATTTCTCGGCGTCCTGTACAGTCATCTAAAACAGATCGGAGAAGGGAGTACTCTGACCATGGAGTCAAACCTCTATGTGCTAGGGCTGGATTCCATGGCCGCAGTCAACCTTCTTCTCGAGCTGGAGGAAATTTTCGGGGTGGTTTTCCCGGAGACCTTCCTCACTGAGTCCACCTTTGAGACACCAATGGCGTTGAAGTCGGCTATCGTTTCGCTCCTATGACAGTGTATAGAGCCGGTGCCTCACGAAGAGTGCCGGTGTGCCCACTCCAGCAAATCCGTTCGGGCCCAGGCGAGCAGGTATGTCGTTGGAAGATACTTTCCCGAATCGTATAGACGTTTTCGTTCAACAGAGAGGTGGATTGCAGTCTGGGTTGCGGCAGCATTGGTACCCACGCGAAATAGCTGTGCACCATTGTCAAGCGGTATCTTGCGGAGGAAGGTCAGGTTCGGACTGATAGATTCCAGGGCTGGGTCGAACCACCAGCTGGAGCCCATCATTCCTTTGATTGCTGGATTGAGTTCCAGCAATTCTGCGATGCGCAAATAGCACTGATCATAGTCCTGTGGTGTGAAAGAACGTATTAGTCGGCGGTCCCAGTGGCTTTCGTACCAGGGCCTGAACCCGCTCCCCTTGAGTAGAAAAAATCTTGTGCAGCGTACAAACTGTTGCAAACCGCCACGAAACAAAATGCTCCTCGGTACGCCGGAGTAAACATCGACGAGTTCAGATCCGCAAGGCAGAAGCTTAAGGCGACACAAGGCGAGATCCTTGCAAAATAGCTCGTTACTATATAAATAGAAACTATTTTCAGTATTCGCAAGCTGTGCCAGGATTCGCTGGAAGGAAACGGCAAGAAGGGTAAGGGTCGAGTTGGGAACTCGCAGGCCTTTAATCCTGTTATCGAAGTCGGTAATCAGAAAAGCAAGAACCATCTTGTGGTAATTTTCGAGAGCACTTGAACCACCTAGAGCCTCAATTTCGCTGCACCATTTGTAGCTCAGCGGGGGGGCATAACGCAAGCTCTGTAGTGGATCTGAACTGTCCAGGGTGTCTACATAACCCACGACTGGATATCGATTCAGTAAATCCGGGTAACAGCATGCGATTTGCTTCCTGAGCTTCGCCAGCATACCTGAAGCCTGAAGCTTGGTTTCGTTGAGGGATGTATTCGGGATAGGCATACGATTTACTGTGTCCGATATAGATTGCTGGTGCACTGATTTAATATTCCCAGTTTACCCGGAGAATTGTGTTTTATTAACTCCATATTGGATCTTAATGGTATTATTATTCGGCAAGTGGATATATAAAATAGCAGCATAGCGACAATAGCCTGGGTGTGTTATTTGATTTGGCAGGTCGAATGTTAGGTGTAAACACGGAGCCTACAAGTACAGTTTTGCAATGAATAATAGGTGGCAGGCTTGCCTGGCAATGTCAATTTGAAAGCCCCTGCTGTGAAAGCGGGTGCTTAAGAGTGCACTCACCAGGTATGGATTGCTTGTGGCCAAATATATTCATCGACGATCCTGATTTTCACGTGTCTACGATACATTTTCACTGGGAACAATAAGCTTGAAGAATATCCTGAAAAAGTCTTCAGCGACTGCGTTGTGCAAAACGGGACTGTTATCGCTTGTCGAGCATTCCAGTGCCGGGAATCTGACAATTCTTGCACTACACCGGGTTGTAACAAATACGGAGTGGTCGGAAAGTCTGTATAAACCGATGATGGTCACAGTTGGGCAGTTCGAATTCCTGCTCGACATGATTTGCCGGCATTACCATCCTGTTTCCCTTGCTGATGCGGTACAGCAAATCAGGGAGGGACAGAAATTCAGGCCAGGTACGGTAGCGATCACCTTTGATGATGGATATCTTGATGTCTATCAGAATGCCTATCCGCTACTCAAAGCATACAATATTCCGGCGACGCTTTTTATTACAACAGGAGTCATTGGAAACGAATGCAAGTATCTTTGGTGGGATGAAGTTGATTATTTCTGCCGGAC
Source organism: Gammaproteobacteria bacterium (assembly GCA_033791305.1). Taxonomy (GTDB): domain Bacteria; phylum Pseudomonadota; class Gammaproteobacteria; order UBA9214; family UBA9214; genus UBA9214. Next base: position 7,449 of record JASJGW010000060.1, read on the forward strand.
TGATGGATGGACAATGCCTGAGCTGGATGAGAGTTTCTCGGCGGAACTGAGAACAGCCGCTCAACTTATGGCGCATTTGTCAGATACCAGAACGGCTGACATTGAAGCATCTATCAGGGCAACGCTGCTTGGAGTCTCTGTTGAAGAACGCAACCGCTTTGTTGCGAGGCTCAGAGCCAGCGTTCCAGTTGATGGGCGTCTGCCTCCGCTGATGTTGTCGTGGGACCACGTGAGAGAGATGTCCGGATTGATCGAGATTTCGAACCACACTGCCAGTCATAGATTGTTGGATGAACTTGATGAACAGGAAATACAACAAGAGATTTTGGCTTCAAAAGAACGGATAGAGCAGGTAACAGGGAATGAGTGTCGGGGATTGGCCTATCCCGGGGGAGTCTATACTCACAAGGTGGTGGATATTGCCAGGGAATGCGGCGTTGAGTATGCGGTAACGACACGTTTTTCGAATAATTCACATGAATCGGACCTCTTGAGGCTGGGCCGTAAAGATGTCGGGTATCTGTATATAGACAATAAAATCAATCCTGACTATTTCAAGGTTGTTATGTCCGTGGCTATGGACTGGTTCAGGTGGACTCCTCGGGGCAATCCAAGCTGGATCAGCCAGTCCACTATCAAGGCGCACACCGGCAAGTCACGACCTGTGCCACTTATTGTCCATGTTATTTACCAGCTTGCGGTTGGCGGGCTTGAAAACGGCCTCGTGAACGTAATCAACCGGATGCCAGAGGATAGATACCGACACGTGATTATCAGTTTTAACGCTTGCACGGATTTCCGCAACAGAATAAAAAACCCGAATGTTGAGGTGCACGTCCTGCAAAAGCGTCCTGGAAAAGACCTGCGGCTCTATGGGAAACTTTGGTGGCTGTTTCGCGATCTGAAACCGGATATCGTACATACCCGGAATCTTGCTACCCTGGAAGCCCAGTTGCCGGCACTGGCGGCTGGCGTGCCCTACCGGATTCATGGGGAACACGGGCGCGATATGCATGATCTCGACGGCACCAGCAAGAAATACCAGCTGCTGCGCCGGTTGTTCAGACCACTGATTCACCGTTATATTGCGCTGTCTCTTGAGCTGAAGCGCTACTTGCAAGAACAGATCGGTGTTCCTGAAGGTAAGATTTCCCATATCTGCAACGGTGTGGATACAGAAAAATTCACACCGGCCAGTGCGCAAGCAAGGGCAACGTTGCCCGGGGATTTTTCGGGGTCCGACAAGATAATCATCGGCACGGTAGGCCGCATGGAAGCGGTGAAGGACCAGATTACACTGGCGCACGCTTTTGTCCGTCTGGTGAAGGAACACCCCGGGGGGCGCGAGAGCCTGCGGCTAATCATGGTCGGTGATGGCGCGTTGCGGGAGCCTGCCAGATCAATACTCGAAGCGGCGGGGCTGGCACAGGTTGCCTGGCTGCCGGGTGAGCGGGAAGATGTTCCCGACATACTCCGGGCCATGGACGTTTTTGTGCTTCCTTCCCTGGCAGAAGGGATCTCGAACACTATCCTGGAGGCAATGGCCAGCGGGTTGCCAATCGTGGCGACCGATGTTGGCGGTAATGGTGAGTTGGTCGATCTGGATAAAACAGGCTTTCTGGTGCCACGCGGTGAACCGGATGTGCTGGCCGATGCCATCCGTGTGTATGTTGATAACCCGGATTTACGCCGTCTGCATGGGGCCAATGCCCGCAAGCGCAGCGAGGATGAGTTCAGTATCGATACAATGGTACAGCGCTATCAGGACGTTTATGATGAGCTGCTTAATACCAGCATGGAATTAGCTCCTGTGAGCCTCAGTGTGCGCAAGTAAGCCTGTCTACACGTTAGCAAGGAAAATTATTGAATGCGTATTCTGCATATTCTGGACCATTCCATCCCCTTGCATAGTGGGTATACCTTCCGTACTCGCGCCATCATTGAGCAACAGCGCGCCATGGGGTGGGAGACATTCCATGTGACGGGGGCAAAACAGGGAGAAACGGAGGCGCAGGTAGAAGAGGTCGATGGCCTGGTGTTTTATCGCACACCACCACTGTCCGGGCTGCCGGCCAAGCTGCCAGTGTTCAACCAACTGGCCGTAATCTCCCGGCTGGAACGGACCTTGCGCCAGATCGTAGGGGAAGTGAAGCCGGATATTTTGCATGCGCACTCCCCGGCACTGAATGGCGTTGCTGCCTTGCGCGCAGGGGCGCGATTTAATTTGCCGGTTGTCTACGAAGTAAGGGCCTTCTGGGAGGATGCGGCTGTTGATCACGGCACCAGTAAGGAGTGGGGTGTGCGTTATCGGCTAACCCGGCAGCTGGAAACCTATACCCTGAAAAGGGCAGACGCTATCACAACAATCTGCGAGGGGCTGCGCGGCGATATCATTGACAGGGGTATACCTGAGCATAAAGTGACTGTCATTCCAAATGCAGTGGATGCGCAGCGCTTTTCCATGGGTGGCCAGGCAGACCCGCAACTCCAGGCCCATCTCGGGATTGCCGGCAAGACGGTTCTTGGATTTATTGGCTCCTTCTATGCCTATGAAGGACTAATCCTGTTGCTGGAGGCCATGCCCGGGGTACTGGAAAAAAATCCAAATGTACGGGTACTGCTGGTAGGTGGTGGCCCACAAGAGGGCCGTTTACGTGAACGGGTCGATGAGCTCGGTCTAAATGAGGCCATCATCTTTACCGGTCGCGTGCCACACGCTACTGTCCAGGCCTACTACAACCTGGTTGATGTGTTTGTTTATCCCCGCTTGCCGATGCGGCTGACCGACCTTGTAACACCGCTGAAACCACTGGAGGCGATGGCGCAAGGGCGCCTGGTGCTGGCATCCGATGTTGGAGGGCACCGGGAGCTCATTCGTCCTGGCGTAAATGGTGAATTATTCTGTGCCGGCGATGCGACCGATCTCACCACTGCTGTTCTGGACCTGTTACGAAACAGAGACCGTTGGCAGTCCCTGCATGAGGGCGGTCGTCATTTTGTCGAGTCCGAGCGGACCTGGCCACAGAGTGTGGCGCGTTATGACGGCGTATACAAAACGGTGCTGGGGTAATTGTGCACGATTTGTCTATAGGGTTAATCGGCCCCTTGCCACCTCCATCTGGTGGCATGGCCAATCAGACTCGACAACTGGCAGGATTGCTGCGTACTGCCGGCGCAGATGTCAGCCTGGTACAGGTCAACGCCCCTTATAGACCTGCGTGGGCGGGCCGGTTGCATGGTATCCGCGCGCTGTTTCGATTGGCCCCGTATATCTGGCAGTTGTGGCGTACCGCCGGCAAGGTCAGGCTTTTCCATGTCATGGCTAATTCTGGCTGGTCATGGCATCTGTTCGCCGCCCCGGCGATATGGATCGGCTGGTTCAGGGGGGTGCACGTTATCGTAAATTACCGGGGCGGGGAAGCTGAGGAATTTTTCAGCCGTTCGTTTCGCTGGGTACGGCCAAGCCTGGAGAAGGTCACAACCGTTATTGTGCCCTCCGGATTCCTCGCTGATGTTTTCAACCGCCGGGGCGTTGCTACCCGGATTGTGCCTAATATCGTGAATCTCGATCGCTTTACTACTGGCGGGCGCCAGATGCACACCCGGGAGGATGCTGGCCCTCAACTGCTTGTGACACGCAATCTTGAACCCATTTATGACATCGATACGGCCTTGCGTGTATTGCAGCAGGTGCGCAAGTCCTTTCCGGGAGCAACCATGACCATCTGCGGATCCGGTCCTGAACGGGACAGGCTTGTGGCTCTGGCACAGAAGCTGGGTATCGATTCAGCAGTCGTTTTTACCGGCAGGGTCGAAAATGAACAGATAGCGAGGCTTTACCAGTCTGCCGATGTGATGGTAAATCCAAGTTTAGCTGACAATATGCCAAATTCT
>JASJGW010000061.1:0-6929 GCA_033791305.1 Gammaproteobacteria bacterium
GTCCCTGGGGCGGCAACCGTGGCTATGGTGGTAATGACGGCTGGGGTGATGGCTGGGGCGATGGCCTTGGCGATTTCTTCGGCGACGGCGATTTCGGCTTCAACATGCATGGCAGTGGTAGCGGCCGCGGACGTGGTTATGGCCGTGGTTATGGCCGTGGTTATGGCGATCACTATGGCTATGGCGGCTACGGTCCTTATGGCTATGGCGGCTATCCGGGCTATGGCTATGGCGGCTATCCGGGCTACGCGCCTTATGGCTACGCACCGGTCGCACCGGCAGCACCCGCCGCACCGGCTGCAAGTCAGTAACACCGGCTTCTGGCCAGCGCCTGCGCTGGTAACAGGTGGCCTTCTGTTGTATAAGATGGAAACGGCAGGCCGGCAAACGCCGGCCTGTTTTCCTGCTAACACCCAGCGCATATAAGAGGACTCAATGAAAGCGAATCTACTGGCTGTTTTACTCGTACTCGTTTCCGCAATCTCACACGTCACCCCGGCTGCAGCCTACCCTCCCTATCAGGGCAATTACCCGGACAGGGGACTGCAACGGGACAGCTCCGCCCCCGCTGCTATCGTCAAGTCCGGCATTACCAAACTGACCACCTTTATCCAGAGTGGCGGCGCACTGAACCCGGTGCAGGCAAGGACGTTTCTGGAAGTGGAAGTGGCACCGTATTTCGATTTTGCCTACATGACGCGCTGGGCTGCAGGGCCGACATGGCGCAACATGTCACCCGAACAGCGGGCCAGCATGCAGAACCAACTGACCAAGGCGTTTATGACGACACTGGTGCAAAAACTGACGACCTACACCAACCAGCCTATCCGCTATTTCACCCCGCGCGGGCAGGGCACTAATGATGTCAGTGTCAGTGCCTGGATCATGCAACCCAACGGCATTCCCACCAAACTGGATTTCCGCTTCTACAAGGGCAAGGATGGCTGGAAGATATTTGATGTGAAGGCAGCTGGAAACAGCGCCGTGGTGTACTACCGGAAAATGTTCAGGCAGATGTATCGCCAGAGCAACCCGTCACGCTACTAGTACGTATTCAACCTGATAAAGATAGAAATTTTGGCCGCGGAACCCACGGCAGAACACGGAAATATAAATGCCTTAATAGCAATTTTTTCTTGTTCTGCCGTGGATTCCGTGGCCATTACTCACAACTGGCAGTCCGCCGCATCTCATCTCCCCCGTTTGCCGCTTTACCGGAAAACAGGCCCCGCAAATATCTGCAAACGCTCGCTAAAATAATGCCTCGCAAAATTCGGCCGACCAGCCGGAATTTCCGACTATAAGCAACTCAATATACAGAAATAACTGCCGTTAGAGTGTTAGCGCTGCCCCCACAGAATCCCGGCAACAAGACACCGGATGATGCAGGCAGTTTTATGTTCAAATTTACCGGCTCTCTGCGCACAGGCAAGTGCAAGGACAGGCCAAAAGGATAACTGGCAATGTCACCATACACGAAAACGTTGATAGGTCATCTCTCCAAGGTGGAAGCAGGTGCACTCGCTGCTACACTGACTACGTCTGGCGACGACCGCCTGCCCCGTATGTCCAAAGATGATACTGACTTGAGCGGCCAGCCCGGCTCCTATGTCGCCATCACCCAGGGCAATATCAAACTACTTGCCGTCATCAGGTCAATTGCCGAGATACCCTCGACCAGCGGTTCCGGAACCAGTAGATCCATCAACATGATCCCGCTTGGCGAGGTCTCGCCGAGCGGTGTATTCACCAACGGTATCAAGAATTATCCTGTCACAGGTGCCGAAGTACATAAGGTCAGCAGAGAAGAAGTCGAATCCATCTTTATTAAATTCCGGGCACAGGGCTACGCCGTCGGCGTTGCTTCAGCGGATAACACCATCGATGTCTGCCTGGATCCGGCCGCCCTGTTTGGCCGGCACTTCGCCATTCTTGGACAGTCCGGCGCCGGTAAATCATGGACCGTCACCAATCTGTTACAACGTGCCGTCAAGGCCATGCCCAAGGCACACATCGTCCTGCTGGATCTGCATGGCGAATACAGCTGGGAGGATAAAGACGGTAACCGGCAATATGCATTCGACGAGAATGTTACCCGTTATATCGATGCCCGCGATCTGGAAATCCCCTACTGGCTGATGACCTTCTCGGAACTGGTCGATCTACTGGTTGACCGCACCGATGCATCAGCTTCCACCCAGATCGCCTTCCTGCGTGACAGCGTGCAGGATCTGCGTAGCAAGGCCAACAAGGATCTCGGTATTAGCCATCTATCCATTGACTCACCGGTCTATTTCTCACTGCAGGAAATGTACACCTATTTTGAAGAAGCAAACAAGCAGACCACCCATTTCGGCAAGGAAAAGGGGGTACTTGCAGGCCTGTTTGACCAGTTCCTTATGCGCCTGCAGAGCCGCATGAACGATACCCGCTATGACTTCCTGCTAAATCCGAAGCACCGTATCTCCTCAGACTCATTGTCCGGTTTGTTGCGTGACTTTGTAGGATTGGGAGAACCCAAGGCCCAGATAACCATTATCGACATGAGCAGCGTGCCTTTTGACGTGCGCCCGGTAGTCACCGCACAGGTCGGGCGACTTGCCTTTGAGTTCAATTACTGGAACCCGAAATTCAAGGAGTTTCCATTGCTGCTGGTCTGCGAGGAGGCCCACGCCTACATCCCGCGGGAAGGCAACATGCAGTTTGAAGGCACACGCCGCTCCATGCAGCGTATCGCAAAGGAAGGACGTAAGTACGGCGTCGGACTTGCAGTGGTTACACAGCGGCCACACGAGTTATCCGAAACCGTGCTGGCACAGTGCAGTACATTTATCTGCCTGCGACTGACCAACCCCGACGATCAGGACTATGTCCGTGACCTGGTGCCGGAAGCAGAGCGCGACTTCATCGATATCCTGTCATCCCTGAGCCAGGGCGAGGCCATGATTATGGGCCTTGCCGTACCACTGCCGACGCGTGTGCAGCTGTTCAAGCCTGATCCACCGCCCAACAGCTCGAGCGTCGACTTCTTTCGCCACTGGGTAACCGGGCCATCCGATCTGGATATTGATGACATCGTGGATCGCTGGCGTCGCCAGGACCGGATGCATCGATAGCAGTACCCTGCAGGAGCGGATCGCATCTGCGAATGTGGTACCACACCTTTCCGTGGATGCGTTCCGCTCCTGCAGCCGGGTTAGTTTCAAGCCTGCTCTGATTCTGCCTCTGCCTCCTCGATCAAGTCATCATAGCCAAGCAGGTGCAGCACCTGCTTCCTGGCCGCCATACCGTCCTCATAGCCAAGCTCCATCAGTTCCTTGCAATAGGGGGCATCAAACATCAGGTAACTCATTAAAGGACGGCCTTCGCGCGTCAAAGCACCGATCCCCTTGAGCAATATGCGTACTGAACGTGGAAAATTACCAACATAGCGTGCCACGATGTCACGAATATCGCGGCTTGGGGAAATCACCAGGTAATCAATCTGTCGTAACGAGGTGTCCTTGTACTCGACACGTTTATCTTTTGTTTCCGTAATAGTGTGGTTGATGCGCCGCATGCGCTCGATATCCGCATCCAGGCTGTCCATGAATAAAGTGTCGAAAATATAGCCAGAGATTTGCCCGAAGCTGGGATACGGAATGTTCCTCTCATCTTCAGACGGCGTATCCGGCCGCGGATTCCTGACACCAATGATCAGCAGGCGATTTGCACCCAGGTGCAATGCCGAACTAAGCGGCGCAGTCTGGCGCATGGAGCCATCACCAAAATACTCATTGCGTAACTTGACGGCAGGAAACAATACCGGAATGGCAGACGAGGCCATCAGGTGATTCAGTGTCAGCTCGGTTCGCTGACCGACCCGGCGCGTGCGTTTCCACGGCTTCAACCCCTCCTTGCCCTGGAAATACGTGACCGACATGCCACTGGTGTAACCCGAAGCCGTGATGGAGACGGCATCCAGGTCACCGGAATCGATTGCCTGCTGGATACGCGCGAAGCGGATGTGACTTTCCAGCAGACTGCGTAGCGGTGAATTCTCCAGTATCGAGCGTGGCTGTCCATTGCCAAATCCACCCAGAAGAAATGTAGCCGCCCAACGGTAACCACTTTTCATCGCCGTCCATGCATCGGTCTTGAACACTTTCCCGACATGAAAATTCGCCCAGATGCCGTAGAGCCGGTCTACGCCTTCCTGAAAGCGGCTTGCACTGCTGGATAGCAGAACTGCATTGAGAGCACCTGAGGAGGTCCCGCAGATCACCGGAAAGGGGTTTTTAGCATCTTCCGGCAACATATCGCCAATCGCCTTCAGCACGCCCGCCTGGTAGGCATTACGTGCCCCACCACCCGGCAATATCAGACCAGTGACCGGTTTTTCCGTTTTCTTTTTGAATGACAGCCAGTACATCTAGCGGTTCACCGTTGAAATGAGGACACACAAACAAGAACCGGATCGGGCATTGCTACTGATTCTCCCCCTGTTATCGGCCAGCCAGTCAATATATACAACATTCGGCCTGACTTGTGAACATGATGACTTGTTACCGGCGATATCACCTGCCGTCACTCAATCAGGGACCATTGATACAGATCAACACATCGACGACTTACTTATCTATACTTTCACCATGAGCATGTTATATCAAGGGAGGGAGTGATCGACCATGAACGCTGGAAAACTCTGCAGCCGTAACGTAATTACCACTCACCGGGACACCACCATCCGGGACGCTGCCCACCTGATGCGGGAACACCACGTGGGCTGTCTGATTGTGACAGAAGAGAAGTCAGGGGCAACAGAACCTGTCGGCATCCTGACTGACCGCGACATTGTGATGGAAGTCATTGCAGAGGATATCGGGGTCAACGAAGTAACCGTCGGCGACATTATGTGTTATGCCCTGCTGAAAGTATGTGAAAGTGACAGTATTCTTGAAACTGCGCAACGCATGCGTGCCCGTGGAGTTCGTCGTGTTCCGGTTATCAATGACAAGTGTGAGCTGGTCGGCATTCTCGCGCTCGATGATATTCTTGGATTACTGAGCGAGGAACTTTCCATGCTTGCCAGGCTGACATCACGTGAAGCCGAGCAGGAACAAAAAAAACGCGCCTGAGACCACCCTGCCGCCTGATGAAGCGGGTATGCAAAGCGTAACAGCCATTCTCTATGGCTCAAAACCAGCTGTTTAACCGGATATAAAAAACCGGACTTACACCCGGTACAGCAGGCCCGCTGCGGCACGGCCTGTGAGGCTATGCTTGAAGCAAACTGTGGCTCTTGGTAAGCCCGGACGTCTGCCGGTCAGGCTGGCAGGCATCACGCTGCCAGCCTGACAATGCGGATGGCTTAACGCACGGGAACTGCCGGTGGAACAGGTGGACGCATGGGATTCTGCACCCAGGCTGGCGGTGCTGGCCGACCGGCTGGTCGTTGCGGTGCGGCCTGCTCACCAAACAATTCCGCTCGATGCTCTTCCATATACGCCCGGCGTTCTTCAGGTCCCATGTCCATCATAGTCGTGCGCATGACCGCCATTTTCTTGCGGCGCTCTTCCGCCTGCAGGCGCAATTCCTCGTGGCGGCTTGCAATATCAACCTGTTCATCCAGCATTCCCCGCAGGATATCATCCTGGTTTTCCACCAGGTAATTGTGCCGATCTTCAGCACGGTTACGCCGTTCCTCCTGCTCCTTGATGGTGGTGAGCAGGCGTTCCTCACGCTGTTTCAGGTAGGCATCCATACGCGCCTCCATTTGCTTCTGCTTTGCCTCGCGCCACTTGGCTGCCTGCGCCTCACGCTCCTGCTGCTGTTTTTCGTAAACGGCCCGCTGCTGGTCGCGATACTTCTGCATGGCCAGTTGACGCTCCGTCATGGGGCGCTGTGCACGCATGCTTTCCAGCTGTGCCCGGCCTGCTTCGCGCCACGCTTCCATCTCAGCCCTGCCTGCTTCGCGTCGTTCTTCCATCTCAGCCCGGCCTGCTTCGCGTCGTTCTTCCATCTCAGCCCGGCCTGCTTTGCGTTGTTCTTCCATCTCAGCCCGGCCCGCATCACGCTGTTCTACCACTTCTGCCTGGTGGTCCTCCCGCACTGCCTCCATCTCAGCCTTACGTTCCTCGCGCTGTTCTTCCATCTCCACCTGATGCTGTTGACGTAACAACTCGGCATCTTTGGCACGCCGATCAAATTGTTCGCGATAGGCACGGATACGCTCTTCCGTCGGATTCGGTGGCTCAGCAGCAGGTGTAGCCGCGGCAGGGCCTTCCGCGGCCTGGACAACCGGGAGTAACAATGTTGCAGCAAGGATGCTGAAAAAAACGGGTTTTATTGACATAACGGTTCTCCTTTTAAAGTTGTTCTGGTTTTTTCCTGAAAACACACACAGTATAGCCTACTCAACAGATCATACTGTTGTGACGGCCTCCCGAACCACCCTGCCAGCCTGTTGTACAACCCGGCGAACACAGCTCCTCCCGTCAGGCCATCCACAACCGCCTGGATACCCGACTTCCTGGATCACCTTCCCTGGCCGCCAGCAGCCTCAATGACAGCTACCTGCAGAGTGATGAATTTTATTATAGACGTTATATTTCCCGGAAGACTTGCGCATGAAAATACGCCTGGAGACTTCCTCAATATTTCTTGCTTGCGTGGGTGCCCAGGGTATCAGGGCCGGATTGATATCTGTCGTAGTAATGTGTAGCGCTGACAGCGCGGGTTTACCACGGCATAAAGCTGTTCATGCGTCCCATTGGTCTCATGCTATGGCTCATGTCACCCATATCGTAACGCATGGCATCAATGTTCATGTTCATGTTACTCATATTCTGGTTCATACCTTCCATTGATAGATTCATGCCACTCATATTGGCAAGCATGGGATGATAATCTCAAAAAGAGGGGCTTCTTCAGGTATGTGGGCCGAAGTG
>JASJGW010000062.1:0-4450 GCA_033791305.1 Gammaproteobacteria bacterium
CACCGGCGAGGCCCTGCCAGTCGTGTACCAGCCGGGTGATGCGGTCGTTGCCGGTGCGGTGAAGGGTGAGCAACCGGTGACCATCAGGGTGAGCCATACGCTGCAACATTCCGCCGTCAGCGAAATCCGGCAGCTGGTGGAACGGGGGCTGGAGCTGCGGCCCCGCTATGCCGTGCTGGCGGAACAGGTGGCGAGCTGGTTTGTCATCGTTTTGCTGCTGATTGCGACAGCAACCGCTGTCTACTGGCTACAGACAAACCCAGGCAACTGGCTGCGCAGTACCATTGCAGTGCTGATCGTGACCTGCCCCTGTGCGCTGGCACTGGCGACACCGGTGGCGCTGGCGGTTAGTGCGGGTCGCTTTATCGACTTGGGTGTACTACCGCTGCGGATGCGAGCCCTGGATGCCCTGGCTCGCGTCGAACTGTTTGTGTTTGACAAGACAGGTACCCTTACCTCTGGGCAGCCGGCCGTTGCCGCAGTAATATCGATCGCCGGACTGGATGAAGACACCTGTCTGCGTTATGCGGCAGCCCTGGCGGCCGAGTCGGCGCACCCGGTGGCGCGCACCCTGCGCCTGCTCGTTCCACAGTCGCGTATTGTCACCACCGATGTGGAAAATGTGCCGGGTGCCGGCATCCAGGCCATGATCGAGGGTCGCAAGTGGCGTTTCGGCAAACCCGACTTTGTGGCAGACAGTGTGTCCTGTGACGAACACACCCGGGTGGTCATTGCTGACGCCCGGGCACGCGGCCAGTTGGTCTCGGTACTGGTCAATCCCGAGGGTGTGCAGGCGGTGCTGATATTTGAAGACCCGTTACGACCGGGTATCAAGGCAATGCTGGCCGGCCTGAAAGACAGTGGTGTGCAGCATTTTGCGCTACTGAGCGGTGACGCACCTGATAGCGTTCTGAGGCTGGGAAAGCAACTGGGCATTGAAGATGCACACGGCGGGCTGTCACCTGCTGACAAACTGGCCTGGGCGCGGGCACAGCAGGCGCAGGGACGGCAGCTGGCCATGTTTGGTGACGGCATTAATGATGCCCCGACGCTGGCTGTGGCGGATGTCTCGATCTCCTTTGCCGATGCCACGGATCTCGCGAACAGCAGCAGCGACTTCCTGATTCTTGGCAATGATGCCGCGGTGCTGGCGGATGCACGGCGCCTTGCCCGTCGTACGCGCCGCAATATCCTGCAGAATCTTGCCTGGGCCGCAAGTTACAACCTGGTAGCGGTGCCGTTTGCCGCCGCCGGCTGGATTCCCCCCTGGGGTGCGGCCATCGGCATGTCGTTCAGTTCGCTATTTGTTGTTATGAATGCCTTGCGGTTGCAACGGGGATGACTGCTGGCAGCTGGTACGGACATCAGGGTAAGATCACTCATAAACCAACGTGTAAACAAAGGAAGACAACATTATGTCAATAGAACGAACCCTGTTTGCGTTTGGCGGGACGATGGTCATGCTGACGTCGTTGCTGGCCCTGTTTCACAACCCGAACTGGAGCTGGTTTACCCTGTTTATCGGCTTCAATTGTTTCCAGAGTTCTTTTACCGGCTTTTGCCCGCCCAGTTGGCTGATGAAAAAATTTGGTTTAAAAACCGAGGCGGAGCTTGCCCTGGGACAGTGATTATGGACTGGTCATGCAGCATCGCTGTCCTGGCAATATTCGATTATTCTGAAATAATAATAGAGTTGGTGTGGCTCAGCTAAGATCCGTAATCATCTCCGGAAACGAAGAAATTTTTCGGTAAATCTTTTGACTTATGTCAATTACAGCTATCGTTTTTCACTGTAAACAGTTCATATGCTCGACTAAGGAAAATCATAAGGGCATGCGTAAAACCTGCGCGGTTGACTCAGAAGCAGCGTATCATTGGGGGCCTTCCGGGGATTCATTTCCCTGTTGGTATCAGAATTTCGTCGTTATTGAATGAGGAGATAACAATATGTATGCAGGAAAAACACTTGCAGTGCTATTGGGGGCAGGCCTGTTGCTGGGTGCCGCGCAATTACTGGCCGCACCTACCGCCACCATGCTGGCCGATACCTGTGCTGGTTGTCATGGTACAGATGGCGCCAGTGCAGGACCCGCAACACCCTCCATCGCTGGAAACTCCGAGATCTACATGGTCGACACCATGCTGGCCTTCAAGAGCGGTGAACGCCCGAGCACGGTCATGGGCCGTATCGCCAAGGGCTACAGCGAGGAAGAGTTCAAGCTCATGGCCAGCGTCTTCGCGAAACAGCCGAATGCAAAAACCAGCCAAAAGCTGGATGCTGCCAAGGTGAAAGCCGGTAAGAAACTGTTCGGGAAAAACTGTGAAAAATGTCACGATGAAAAAGGTGGCCTGGCCGATGACGACTCCGGCATCCTGGCCAGTCAATGGCTTCCCTACCTGCAGTATTCCATGGTGGACTTCCAAGCGGGAAAAAGAGAGATGGCCAAGAAGATGAAGAAGAAGGTGGACAAGCTGAGTGATGACGAGCTTGAAGCCTTGTTGCAATTCTTTGCCAGCCAACAGTAGGGGAGACACAGAATCATGAAGAAGATTAATCGCAGGAGTTTCATCAGGATTGCCGGCAGCGCAGCCGCTGTCAGTGCGGTCGGTTTTCCCGCTATTGCCGCCGCCGGTGGCAAGAAGCAGGTTGTTATTGTTGGCGGTGGTGTGGGCGGTGCAACAGCTGCCAAGTACATTCGCCGGGCCGATGCCTCGGTTGAGGTCACGTTGATTGAACCGAACAAGCACTACTACACCTGCTTCATGAGCAACGAGGTGATTGGTGGCGACCGCAAGCTGGACTCCCTCAAGTTCGGCTATGACGGCCTGGCCAAGCACGGTGTTACGGTGGTACACGATACGGTCACTGCTATCGATGCCAAGGGACGCAAGGTCACCACCAAGGGTGGCAAGAGTTTCAGTTATGACCGTTGCATCGTCGCACCCGGTATCTCCTTCGTTGATAATATCGAAGGCTACGACGCGGCAGCGTCCGAGAAGATGCCGCATGCGTGGAAGGCCGGCCCGCAGACCGCACTGCTGCGCAAGCAACTGGAGGCCATGCCGGATGGTGGCATGGTGCTGATTGCGCCGCCGCCGAATCCATTCCGTTGCCCGCCTGGTCCGTACGAACGTGCCTGCCAGATTGCGCACTACCTCAAGAGCCACAAGCCGAAGTCCAAAATCCTTATCCTCGATTCGAAGGACAAGTTTTCCAAGCAGGGGCTGTTCACCCAGGCCTGGGATCGGCATTACAAGGGCTTGATTGAATGGGTCAAGGCGGTTGACACTGGCGGTGGCGTCAAGAGTGTCGACGCCAAAACCGGTACGGTGTTCACGGAATTCGATGAATACAAACCGGCTGTCACCAATATCATTCCTGCACAGGTAGCCGGCACGATTGCCAAAGTAGCCGGGTTGACGGATGACAAAGGCTGGTGTCCGATCGAGGGCAAGACCTTTGAGTCGACCATCCACAAGGGTATCCACGTGATTGGTGATGCCGCCAATCAGTCGCCGTTGCCAAAGTCGGGCTATGCCGCAAACTCGGAGGCAAAGGTCGTGGCAGCTGCCGTAGTGGATCTGGTCAACGGCCGCGATCCGGGTACCCCCTCCTGGGTAAACACCTGCTACAGTATTGTGGCACCGCAAGACGGTATTTCCGTCGCTATGGTCTACAATCTGGTGGACGGCAAGGTCGCCAAGGTCGAGGGCTCCGGCGGACTGACGCCGATGGACAGCTCGCCGCAAGATCGTGCACGTGAAGTGAAGTATGCCCACAGCTGGTTCAATAACATCACCAGCGATATCTTTGGCTAACGCCGGCAGGTAACTGGCAATAAGTAACCGGGGTCCGCGTCTGCGGACCCCGTTGTTTGAGGAGTGGAATTGATGAACACAGACATGAAACGCAGACTGTTCCTGAAGGCCTCGCTGGCTTCCGGGGCGGTCGGGATAGCGGTGGGCACCGGTCTGCTGACGCCCAGAGCCGTGCTGGCAGCCCGGAGTGTGGCGGCATTCAATGCAGAATCCCTCGATGGTGCCGTGAAGGAAAGCATGGGCAGTGATATCATGACGGACTCCGCCGAGATCACTCTTGATATACCTGATAACCCCGAGAACGGCGCCGTCGTGCCGGTTGCGGTGGCTACCACACTGACTGGCGTAGAGTCCATTGCGCTACTGGTAGAGAAAAACATCAAGCCACTGTGTGGTGTCTTTTATCCGGGCAAACGGATGAAGTCGGCACTCTCTATCCGGATCAAGGTGGGCGAGTCGGCTGACGTTATTGCGGTGGTGAAGTCGGACGGCAAACTCTACAGCGCCCGGAAGGCCGTCAAGGTCACCATTGGCGGCTGCGGTTGATTGCAGGCGTTGTCGGAAATCCAGATACATATTTTTTGAGGTAACTACCCCATGGCCAGTAACAGCATAAAGATGAAAGCCAAAG
>JASJGW010000063.1:0-4978 GCA_033791305.1 Gammaproteobacteria bacterium
GCAGCAGGCACTGCTGGATGCCTTTATCAAACTGATTGCCGGGGCTATTGATGCGAAGTCTCCCTATACCGGTGGACACTGCCAGCGTGTACCGGAACTGACAAAAATGCTGGCGCAGGCCGCCTGTGAAAGCAGCGACCCGCCATTCAGGGAGTTCGACCTGGATGAAAAGCAATGGGAGGCGGTGGATATCGCCAGCTGGCTGCATGATTGTGGCAAGGTTACAACGCCTGAATACGTGGTCGACAAGGCCACCAAGCTGGAAACCATTTATGACCGGATTCATGAAATTCGTACCCGCTTCGAGGTGTTGAAACGGGATGCGGAGATTCATTACCGGGAACTGCTTGCCGGTGGCGGTGACCCGCAGGCGCTGCAGGCTGCCAGGGACCAGGCATTGCAGCAGCTTGATGATGATTTTGCCTTTGTTGCTGAATGTAACCAGGGAGGGGAGTTTATGGCGTCTGAAAAGACTGAACGCCTGCAGAGGATTGCGGAGCGTACCTGGACGCGGACGCTGGATGACCGCCTTGGTGTGTCATGGGAAGAACTGCAACGCAAGCAGCGGACTGCAGCCAGCCCCCTGCCGGTGCAGGAGCAGTTGCTGGACAACAAGGAAGAGCACCTGATTGAAAGGTCGCCAGTCGATCAACTGTCACCAGACAATCCCTGGGGTTTCAAGATGGATGTGCCTGAATACAAGTACAATCGTGGTGAACTCTACAACCTGGAAGTGAGCCGGGGAACCTTGACCGGTGAAGAACGCTACAAGATCAATGACCATATCATGCAGACCATTATCATGCTCGAAAAGCTGCCTTATCCCAGGCATTTGCGCGATGTTCCCATGATCGCCGGCTGTCATCATGAAACCATGGATGGAACCGGCTACCCGAAACGCCTGGGCCGTGAGCAGATGCCGCTCACCGCCCGCATGATGGCGATCGCGGATATATTTGAAGCACTGACGGCATCCGATCGTCCGTACAAAAAGGCCAAAACACTCAGCGAAGCAGTGCGGATTATGGGATTTATGAAAAAGGACCGGCATGTCGATCCGGATTTATTCGCGTTGTTCCTGACCAGCGGGGTCTATCGCGAGTATGGCCGCAAGTACCTGCAGCCGGAGCAGCTTGATGAGGTGGACATTGCCGAGTACCTGGATTAACAGCTGCAATCTGGCGCTACTGTTTTGCCTGCTGACGGGGGCAGGTTCGACGCCTGCACAGTCACCCGGACAGCTTCAAGCCGGCCTGTTTTCAAGCGCAAGGGCCGGTGAATCCCTGCCGAATGGCTGGCAGCCGCTGAGCTTCAGCCGGATCGAACGACATACTGAGTATTCCCTGGTGGAAGCGGCTGGCACTGTCGTGGTCAAGGCCGTCAGTGACCGGTCTGCTTCCGGACTGACGCGGGCTATCGCAATAGACCCGGCAGCATACCCTGTCATCCAGTGGCGCTGGAAAGTAAATAATGTCCTGCACAAGGGTGATGTAAGCCGTAAGGATGGCGACGACTATCCCGCCAGGATCTATATAACTTTCGCGTTTGATCCTGACAGCGCCAGTTACCTGGAGCGGCTGGAATACGCGGCCGCCCGGCTGATTCACGGACAGGATGTCCCGTACCGGGCAATCTCCTATATCTGGGGCAGTAACAGTCCGGCTGGCACCATGATAGCGAATCCCTACACGGGCCGGGTTAAGATGTTTGTTGTTCAGGGCGGGAGCGGTAAATTAAGGCAGTGGGTTACGGAGGAACGCAATGTCTATGAGGATTATAAAAAGGCCTTTGGTGAAGACCCCACAATGATATCCGCTGTGGCCATCATGACAGATACGGACAACACGCGGGAAACTGCAGTCGCCTGGTATGGCGACATTGTTTTCAGGAATTATTAGCTTTTGTTACTGTTATCTTTTGCTTTGACTGGCTATTCGTCTGCATCATTGATCGCAGACATGCTTGACTGAAGTGTCAGACGCGCTGGCCTGGTCCATATACGGCACCTTTGGCATCATGTTGCTCATCCCTTCAGTACATTTAATCATTTTCTGGATGTCCGGGTTGCTGGTGGCCTCTCGTCCAAAGGCTATGGCTTCCTGCTGCGCGTCATCACGCTTGCCGCTCCCACACAGGGATTTTACCTCGGCTTCAACCTTGCTTGCCCGCTGTTCAAATGCCTGCAGCCGGGACTGATCAACACCCTCCATACAGGATTGCATTTTCTGCGCTTGTAGCATCATGTTTTGCATATCGCTTTCACTCATCCCGCTCCCGCCCATCCCCGGGTAGTTTTGTGCAATGGCCGTGACAGGTAATAACAGGGCAAGGATGCCCGTTGATATTTTCATGATCTCCCCTCCATGTGATGCGGTTGATGTCCGTTATTCTGGAATGTGCGCGCTTTGCGGTGGACTCAAGTTATCACTTTCGGTCGAAGTGATAAACAGAATCTTTCAGGTACTTCCCGTCCTTCCAGCTGGTATACGTTGTTTCTAGGTGTTTGCCGTCAGGGGAGAGTTCGTGTGTGATTGTATGCACATGATCCTGTGACGATTTGCAAATCCCGGTACTCATATCGCAATGGTAAACCAGCTCGTTTCCAGCGCTTGACAGGTCTGCCAGCATTTCCGGCTGGTTCTGTTTCACGCAATAATGTGTCGCCTTGACCTGTGAACAGGATACATCCTGGCAGTGGTACATGGTTACCATTTCCTTGTTGGTGCCAGGCAGAAGATTTTCCTGTACGGTGCTCTGTTTTCCGATAAGTTCGAAGCTTATGCCGGTGGCGTCGGTACCAACCAGTGGCGCTACGAGCGGGTGTTTTGTTGCCTTTCCCTCCTGTTGGTCGGCAGGCGAGAGTGTCCATTTTCCTTCAAGTCCTTTCATCCAGTTGTAGAGAGGCCTTGCGTCGTCTGCGTAGCCGGGTGAAATCAACATGGCTGGCATCGCAACAGTGGCAAATATGCTTGCTTTCATGATGAGTCCTCCATTGAATGTTGGTGGGACTCTGTGAAGTATAGGACATGAATAAGACAGCGCCACTGATTGACGTGTGCAGCGGTATCTCGAAGGCCAGGACCCTGTTACCCAACAAAAAAGCCCCTCGGCGAGGGGCTTTCAGGTGTTGTGTGTAAAGAAAGTATCTTGCTGTTACTTCGAGGCGATTTCCTCAAGCTGTTTGGCCTTGATGATCTGACCATCCAGACCCGCTTCCTTGCCACTGCCACCATAGGCCACGCTCATCAAGGTCGAGTAGTACACCACCGGCATCTTGAAGTTGGTCTGGTACTTCTGGTTGATATGGTCCTGGTAGACTTCGACGTTCATCTGGCAAACCGGGCAGGGGGTGACGATCATGTCGGCACCACCGTCATAGGCAGACTCGATAATGTCCTTGATGAGTGCCTGGCTCTTTTCCGGCTCGGAGAAGGCCAGTGCGCCACCACAGCAGGACACTTTCTTGTCATAGTTCTCAATCGGCTCGGCACCCATGGTCTCGACCAGCTTGTCGAGATATTTCGGGTTTTCATAGGACTCGCCATCGATACCGAACGGGCGGTTGGTCTGACAGCCCACGTAACCGGCAATCTTGAGTCCATCCAGCGGCTTCTTGACGTGCTTGCCCATTTCCTCGTAACCGAAATCCTCGATCAGGACTTCCACCATGTGGCGGATTTTCTGGTTGCCTTCAACCTTGAGTCCGGCGGTGGCCAGGGCCTCGTTGGTTTCGGCCATCAAACCGTCATCGTCATGCAGACGCTCCTGGGTCTCCTTGGTTGCCAACCAGCAGGCAGCGCAGGTGGCAACGATGTCCTGCCCCGGGTTGGTTTGTTCACTGATGGCCATGTTGCGGGCGGACAGTGCCAGGCGCGGCAGTTCGCCACCACCGGCATAACCGATGGATGCGGAACAGCAGTTCCAGTCCGGGATCTCGTTGAGTTCGATATCCAGCGTCTTGCACATGCTGTCTACCGAGGTCATGTAGTTGGATGCGGATGCGGCCTTCTGCGAGGAGCAACCGGGATAGAATGAATAGGATTTTTTAGCCATGATTTATTTCCTCACTTGCCGGCTGCGGGAATGCGCGCAGCTTCAAGTTCTTCTGCCTTTTTCAGAATACCCTGCAGACCCTTGGCGTCCTTGCACTTGTGGCCGCCAATCAGTTCCATGGGGGTGAGGCGCTTGGTCATCAACATGCCGAGGCCGATTTTCTGCATCTTCAGCGAGGTCTTGATGCCTTCACCGATGCCATTCATGAAATACAGTGATAGCCCCAGCTTCAGTTCGTTAACACGACCGGTTTTGACCAGATTGTTCCAGAACAGCTGCGCGAACTTGTGGGTCGGCTGTTCTTTCGGGGCAATGCCGAGGCGTTTTGCGTAATGCGCAAGGCCGTGCATGATGTGGGTGATTGGCAGCTCACGCGGACAGCGCACGATGCAGTTGTAGCAGGATGTGCACATCCACATGGAAGAGGATTGCAGTACCTCGTCACGTTTGCCGGCGCGGATCATCATGAACAGTTCCTGCGGCGGGTGATCCCAGTGTGGACCCAGCGGGCAGGAGCCGGAGCACACGCCACACTGCATGCACATCTTTACCCATTCGCCTTCCTCAACATTGTCCTCCACTTCACGGAGAAAACTGTTGCGGTACTGTTCGACCATTTGTTGGTTTGCATCACTCATTAGTCTTCTCCTAGAACTTGAACGGGCTCATGCCGACTTTTTCGACAGTCTCGGCCATTTCATTGATGAGCCGTGGTGCCCGCTCAATGTCTGTAATAGCAACCTCGTAGGTGGCGACGCGTTCTGCCTCGAGGCTCAGCGATTGCAGTGTGTCATCGATCTTGCTCATGCGGACATGGGCGATCTCGGAACCCTTCACAAAGTGGCACTGGTAGTTTTCGCCCTTCTGGCAACCCTTCAGGATGATGCCGTCATAGCCGCTGTTGAGCGCATCGGTGATCCAGATG
>JASJGW010000064.1:0-10400 GCA_033791305.1 Gammaproteobacteria bacterium
CCTTGTGAGTTGCCGACAGGATGCGGACATCCGTAGGTATCTCTCGATCGCCCCCAATGGGTCGAACCGCCTTTTCCTGGATGGCACGCAGCAGCTTGACTTGCATGTGCAGGGGCAGTTCGGCCACCTCATCGAGAAACAGCGTGCCACCCTCGGCAGTCTGAAACAGGCCGTTCTTGTCCTTCATGGCACCGGTAAAACTGCCCTTGGTGTGACCAAAGAACTCGCTTTCCATAAGTTCCGAGGGAATGGCGCCGCAGTTGACCGGTATAAACGACTTGTCTGAACGCGGGCCCTTGCTGTGAATCAGTCTTGCAACCAGTTCCTTGCCGGTTCCTGACTCGCCACTGATATAGACTGGTGCCTGGCTGCGTGAGAGCTTTGCGATGGTCGAACGAATGTCGCGCATTGACTGTGCATCACCCAGCAGTGTGTTACGGCTGCGCCGATTATGTGCTGCCGATTCATCCGAGAGTTTCAGGACGCTTTTGACAAGGTTGCGCAGGACATTCAGATCTACCGGCTTGGAGATAAAATCAAAGGCACCGGCCTTGAGTGCATCAACCGCCGTATCCATACTGCCGTAGGCTGTGATGACGGCGGTCGGGAGTTCTATTTCCTGCTGCTGGATATATCTGACCAGGTCAATGCCGTTGCCGTCAGGCAAGCGCATGTCAGTCAGGCAGACATCAAACTTTTCAGTCGCGAGCAGGGCGTGTGCCTCCTTGATGTCAGACGCGCTGCGGGTACTGATATGCATGCGTGCCAGTGTCAGTTCCAGCAGTTCCCGGATGTCGGGTTCGTCATCAACAATCAGTGCCTGGTGAATAATCATATGATGTCTTGGTTATGCAACACCGGAAGCGGGCAGTGCTTCCTTGCTGGTAAAGGTGATACGAAAGCAGCTGCCACCCTCAGGTACTGGAATATACTCCAGATGCGACTGGTTACTTTCACAGATATCCCGTGCAATATACAGACCCAGACCGGTGCCGCTGTTTTTGGTGGTGAAGAACGGCTCAAAAATCTTTTCTGCCAGCTCCGTATCAATACCGACCCCGGTATCCATAATATCAAGATATGGTCTGTCGGATGAAGCCGCCCGTCTGCCGACGAGCCTGATGTGCAATGCGCCCGTGCTCTCTGCACCATGACAGACGGCATTCTGGCACAGATTCCAGGCAACCTGGTGCAGCAGGCTCGGGTCACAATGGACTTCCAGGTTTTCTGGCTGGACAGAAAAGCTGATCTGGTCCGGTTGGCAGTTGCCGCTGTGCGCGAATTCACTGGTAAATTTTTCCAGCCAGTCCCGCAGGTTTGTCTGTTGTGGAATTGAAGTGCCAGGCCGTGACAGCTGGAGTACATTTTCTACCACGGTGTTTACCCGTCGTGTTTGATCGCCAATGATAGTGATCAGCCGGCGGTCACTGTTATCCAATTCCCGGGACTCATCCAGTAATTGTGTCGCGTGGCTGATGGCGCCCAGCGGGTTTCTGATCTCATGCGCAATACTTGCGGTCAGACGACCCAGTGAGGCCAGTTTTATCTGCTGGGCCTGTTTTGACATGGTGGCGGTGTCTTCAAGGAAAATCAGCGAACCAAGACCTTCGGAAGTACCCAGCAAGGTAAAGTGTGTCAGGAGTTTCGTGCCGGCTGTTTTAGCAGTCAGCAGCGAAGGTTCTGTATCCAGTGATATGCGCCATTCTTCCAGCTTTTTATACAGATCAGGCGAAAAGTTCTCGAGTGACTGGTCTGGATCGGCAGATTGCCTGCCCAGCAGCTTCAGTGCAGTATCGTTGATAAGGCGGATGCGGTGCTCATGATCGGTCACGATGATACCGGTCTGCAGCCGCTGGACAATATGGGCATTCAGCTTGGCGAGGTTATCGATGTCGATGCCGCGTCGCAGTGCCAGGTCTTCCGTCTCCTTTATGCGTCGTACCAGCAGGAAGGCGATACCGGCAGTGGCAAACAATGCCAGTCCCAGCAGGCCGGGCTGCGTATAGCCGGCGTGCCTTGGTGTGTCGAGCACCAGCGAACTGTAGGCCTCTTCTCCCATGATGGCCATGGTGGCGATAGCAGCAAACAGAAATGCTCTCCGGCCGGGCAGCAGGATGCTGCCGGTTGCTACCGAGATGATCAGCAGCATACCGAGGCCGCTGGCCGGGCCACCACTGGCAAACATGAGCAGGGTAATGGCCGTTATATCGACCAGTATCTGGACGATTGTTTGTAACTCGTAACCGGGGTAGCGCAGGCGGGCAGCAAAACCGGCCAGGATGCCGAACAGCAAATAACTGATGGCTGTCAGTTTGTATATGGTGCTGTTCTGTATGCCCAGCGTGGTGCTGTCGGAAAGGCTGAAGAACAGAATGGTTAACAGACCTGCCAGGATGACCCGGTAGAAGCTCAGGAGTCGCAGCGGCTTCCATGTCAGGGAATCAAGGACCTCCTGGCTGGGGAATCTGTCCTCATAAAAATCTTTCATGAGCGGCGTTTAAATTAACTGGACAGGCTGTTGTGATGGCAGGGAGAGGTCACGATTTGTTATGCCTATCCTCATCGAGATGGGCCTGTGAGCAAAAATAATGGTCTCCATGATTCAATGCTTCCTGTACAGGTATGTAGACCCCGCAGTTTGCGCATTGCACCATCTGTCCTGGCTGACGGCCGGGTTTTGCCGGAGGCCGGGGCGTTTGCCACAGCCGCCTGGCTATCATGATGATCAGTGCCAGGACAATAATAATAACAAGGGTGCGCATTGATAGTGTGATGTGTGTTAGTGACTGGTAGACATTCTTCGGGATATTACCCTAACTGCAGACGATCAGCATGTCACGTTTCACTCCTGGCGAGTGTCCGGATGAATGACTTGATAAGAGCTGCCCAAGTTTGACACACTCGCACCATGCACATTCATGAATATCAGGCGAAGCGGCTGTTTTCGGATTACGGTATTCCGGTCCCGGAAGGCGGGGTGCTGGAATCGCCCGACGGGGCAGCGAAACTGGCTGACTCACTGGGGGGGGGTGCCTGGGTGGTCAAGGCCCAGGTGTACGCCGGCGGGCGTGGCAAGGGGGGCGGCGTCAGGCTGGTGAAAGGTGTGCAGGCCCTGGAGGAGACGGTGCGTGCGTTGCTTGGTTCGCGGCTGGTGACCCCGCAAACAGACGCAGCAGGCCTGCCTGTCAACAGTGTCCTGGTAGAGCAAACGGTTCCCATCGCCCGTGAAATTTACTTTGGCATGCTGGTGGACCGCAGCCGGGAGCGCATTAGCCTGATGGCATCAAAGGCCGGCGGGATGAATATCGAGGAGGTGGCTGCCAGCGATCCGGACGCCATTGTGACCGAGATCGTCAATCCGGCGGTTGGCCTGCAGGGTTATCAATGCCGGAATATTGCCTTTGCCCTGGAACTCTCAGGCAAGCAAATCGGCAGTTTTTCAAAATTGCTGGCAGCCGCCTATCGCCTGGTGCTGGATAGTGATGCCGGCCTGCTGGAGATCAATCCACTGGTTGTCACCGTAGACGGCGATCTTGTGGCACTGGATGCAAAGGTCGATCTGGATGACAATGCCCTGTTTCGTCACCCACAACTTGCACAATTGCACGATGCCAGCCAGGAAGATGAACGTGAGCATGCTGCGCAACAGCATGGCCTGAATTATATTCGGCTGAACGGCAACATTGCCTGCATGGTCAATGGTGCCGGCCTGGCGATGGCGACCATGGACCTGATCAAATTGCATGGCGGCATGCCGGCCAATTTTCTGGATGTCGGTGGTGGTGCTACGGCCGACAAGGTCGCCGAGGCCTTCAAGCTCATTCTCTCCGATCCACAGGTAGAGGCTATACTGGTCAACATCTTCGGCGGGATCGTGCGTTGTGACCTGATTGCCGAGGGTATTTTGCAGGCGATCACTGATGTGGAGGTGAGGGTGCCGGTCGTGGTGCGGCTGGAAGGCACGAATGCCGAGGCCGGACTGGAGCTGATCGGGCAGTCCAGTCTTGCTGTGTTGACCGCGAGTGATTTGACCGAGGCTGCTGACAAGGTGGTGGCAGCCGCGCAAGGCAGGCTGTCATGAGCGTATTGATTGGGAGCCAGACCGGCGTCATCTGCCAGGGATTTACCGGCGCACAGGGCACGTTTCACTCCCGCCAGGCGCTGGAGTATGGCACCCGCCTGCTGGGTGGGGTCACGCCGGGCAAGGGTGGCCAGACACATCTTGGCCTGCCGGTTTTTAATACTGTGCAGGACGCCGTGATCGAGACCGGCGCCGTTGCCACCATGATCTATGTGCCAGCCGCATTTGCCGCGGATGCTATCCTGGAGGCCGCTGCGGCCGGTATCGAGCTGATCGTGTGCATTACCGAAGGGATCCCTGTGCTGGACATGCTGCGTGTCAAGGCCGTGTTGAAGGAAACTGCTTCCCGGCTGATTGGTCCCAATTGCCCTGGCATTATCACGCCGGGTGCCTGCAAGATCGGTATTATGCCCGGTCCCATGCACACCCCCGGTACTATCGGGATTGTGTCACGTTCAGGCACGCTGACTTACGAGGCTGTGTTTCAGACCAGTCGCTGCGGGTTTGGCCAGAGTACCTGTGTTGGTATCGGTGGAGATCCAATTCACGGGATGGATTTTATTGACTGTCTGGAACTGTTTGAGGCCGATGCAGGTACTCACGGAATTGTCATGATTGGTGAAATCGGCGGCAATGACGAAGAACAGGCCGCTGACTATATTCGGCAGTATGTCAGCAAGCCGGTGGTGGCCTATATTGCCGGTATCACAGCTCCCGCCGGCAAGCGTATGGGACATGCCGGCGCCATTGTCAGTGGCGGTCAGGGTACCGCCGCTGCCAAGATCGGTGCACTGGAGGTTGCTGGTGTGATGGTGGTACGCTCGCCCGCGGAGATTGGCAAGGGGATGCAGGCCGCCATGTCAGGCTGATCCAGAAAAGACGCCTGTTTTAGTGTTCACCCATAAATGTCAATATTTCTCTCGCCAAGACGCAAAGACGCCGAGCAAGACTTTTCTATGCTTTTAATATCGATAACTTATACCTTTGCGAGCTGGGCGTCTTTGCGAGAGTTGTCCCTTCCGTTTTGAAACGATGAACAGCAAACAACAACCGGGATTACGTGTCGTCATGGCACAACAGGACTTTCTGGTGGGTGATATTTATGCCAATGCCAGCAGGGTCCTGCAGGCTTGTGTGCAGGCACGTGACGAGCTCCTGGCAGACATGATTGTTTTCCCCGAACTGACCCTGACTGGTTATCCGCCGGAAGACCTGTTATTCAGGCCGCATTTTCTGGAGCATGTTGAGGCAGCGGTTGACCACCTGCGGCAGAGAATTTCCGGGATTATTGCTGTTGTCGGCTACCCCCTGAAACAGCAGGAAACACTGTTCAATGTGGCCGGTGTGTTTCAGGATGGTGACATTAGTGTCTATAAAAAGCAGCACCTGCCTAACTACAGCGTGTTCGATGAAAAACGTTATTTCAAACCGGGAGATCTGCCCTGTGTGGTGAACATCAGGGATGTACCGGTTGGTATCACCGTGTGTGAGGATGTTTGGAAGTCCGGCCCTGTCCGCCAGACAGTCGCGGCCGGCGCCCGTTTGCTGATAAATATCAACGCATCCCCCTTTCATGCAGGCAAGCGCGAGGATCGTGAACTGTTGCTGAGTTGTCTGGCGCGCAAGTCAGGCATACCGATGATGTATGTCAATCTGGTGGGTGGACAGGATGAACTGGTGTTTGACGGGGGTTCATTTGTCGTTGATCAGGAAGGAGAGGTTACACAGCGTGCACCGTCCTGTGAGGCCGGGCTGTTTGTAGTGGATTTCACGACCAGTGAGGCAATCACACCACGGGCAGGTGCATGTGTGCCGCATGAGGATGAGGTGGCAGCAATCTACCGTGTACTGGTGCTGGGTGTGCGGGATTATATTGATAAGAACCGTTTTGCCGGGGCGGTCCTGGGGTTGTCCGGTGGCATTGATTCCGCGTTGACGCTGGCCATTGCCGCGGATGCCATTGGAGCAGACCGGGTTGAGGCCGCCATGATGCCGTCACGTTATACTGCCGACATGAGCCGCGAAGATGCGCGTGCGGAAGCCGATGCACTGGGCGTCTCGTATCACGAGATCCCGATTGAAGCACCGTTCAGCAGTTTCCAGGTGGTGCTGGAAGAAACCTTCGCCGGACTGGCAGCTGATACCACGGAAGAAAATATCCAGGCGCGTTGCCGTGGCATTATTCTGATGGCGATCTCCAATAAAAAGCGCAAGATTCTGTTGACCACGGGTAACAAGAGTGAAATGTCAGTCGGTTATGCCACGCTATACGGGGATATGGCCGGTGGGTTTGCGCCCATCAAGGATGTACCCAAGTTACTGGTATATCGACTGTGCGAATACCGTAACAGTCTTGGCCGGGTTATTCCGCAGCGGGTACTGGAGCGGCCACCTTCTGCTGAACTGGCACCGGACCAGCAGGATGCGGACAGCCTGCCGGCTTACGCAGTGCTCGACCCGATTCTGGAGCGTTATATTGAACAGGATCAGAGTGTGGAGGATATTGTTGCCGCGGGCTTTGATGCTGCGACCGTGGCGCATGTTGCCCGGCTGGTTGACCGCAATGAATTCAAACGTCGGCAGGCCCCGCCA
Source organism: Gammaproteobacteria bacterium (assembly GCA_033791305.1). Classification (GTDB taxonomy): domain Bacteria; phylum Pseudomonadota; class Gammaproteobacteria; order UBA9214; family UBA9214; genus UBA9214. The sequence goes on from JASJGW010000064.1 coordinate 6,674, forward strand.
GGTGTGCGTATCACCGAGCGGGCCTTCGGGCGTGACCGGCGTTACCCGATAACGTCGGGTTACACACAGGGAAACAACGGTTTCGACTGACAAAACAAGTGCTTGACTATTAATGACGGACCCTTCAATGCGTCCTGTCCCAGAAACAGGGTTTTTCAATAGCAACGGCCGAGGCCGTGTGGAAATAACAAGACAACGGAACTTTGCATGAAGAAGGATTGGCTATTATTAATCGCAAGTGTGGCAATTGCCCTGCGTATTGCCTTGGGAATAATCCGTTGGTTTGCCCCAGGCTTGCTGGGGATATCGCCGGACTTGCAATTGGTCAATCGATAAAAAAGCCCCGCCATTTTTTGAAAATATATTTAGAGCAGAAGATTATATAAGTCAGAATTACCTGATTAAAGACCCGATTACCCGTGTAAGGGCCATGCCCTTGCACCCTGATATCGGCGGTTTAGGACCAAATGATTTATTGGGTTTTAGAAACCTTGCAATTCCTCATTCAGCAAAAATTGTTACTTTGGGGGATAGTCAGACGTACGGAAATAATGCGGTTATTGAACGCAACTGGCCGGGTTTTATGCTTTCAGAGCTAAAACCGGAAGGCGCGACTGTCTATAACATATCGGTGGGTGGCTGGGCAGCGCCACAGTATCTCAATATGCTGGAAAAGGCACTGGTCTTTGGGCCAGAAGTCATTATCGTCGCTTTTTATACCGGCAATGATCCGCTGGAAAGTTTCATGCTGGTTTACGGGAACCCTTACTGGCAGGCTTTAATACCGGATAAAACATTGACAGCAGGAGATGTGCCGAAATCGACTTTTCCAGCGCCGAAAGAAGAGCACTGGCCGGTAGCGTTCAAGGATGGTGTGAAGACGGTTTTTACCCCGACTTTGCGACTTGTTTCTAATCTGGAACATCCTGCCGTTCAGGCTGGCTATAAAATAATGGCTGAAGTCGCCCGCCTTATTGCTGAATCAGTTGCTGATCTTGAAGTGAAACTGTTTTTTACCATTATTCCGACCAAAGAACTGGTGTACGCCAAAAAGGTTTTGGCCGAGGGGCTGCAGGTACCTCAAGATTATCAAACATTGATTGTTCGGGAAGAAACCAATATTGAGCAATTGTCCAGGCAAATCCAGTCGTATCCCCAGGTTGCTTATGTCGATGTCTTGCAGCCGTTGCAACAACATGCCATGCAGGCGGCAGGGCTTTATCCCGAAGACGATAACGGCCACCCTGTTGCTCTTGGTTATGACGTGATCGGTCGAGTATTGGCCGGGGCAGTAAAGCCGCATTTATCAATACAGCGTCGGGAACTGGTAACGTTGGAAGTTGCACCGGGGCAATATAAGTATTTATTACTAACAGACAATGGTGTCTATATTTTTGAATCCATAGATTTTATTGAAAGTAATGGTTGGCTGCCGGGGAGAGTGAAAACGGTTGCACAAGAGGATATCGCTGATTTACCGTTGCGAGGCGTGATCAATGAAGTTAATCCTGCTTTGTACGGGCCATTGGGTGATAAAGAGCAATAGCGTACGATTTAATAAAGTGCATGATCAGCCGCATTGGAAATGCCGGGTAGTAGCGTTGGGCTACCAGAACTTCCAGAAGGAAGTTCTTTTTGCACTTTTTTGAGCCTTCTCGTAACCACGCGGATCTTTCAGCCACGCAATTTCAGGCCTGTCCGGATAGTTCAGGCTTAGTACCCGCGTGGCATCATCCGCCAGGTCGTCGAGTCCCAGGGTAGTGTAGGCGCGTACCATATAAATCAGCGCGTCCGGAACGGATGGTGTACGCTGGAAATTTTCAACCACGTACTCACCACGGTTGGCGACAGCTACATAGGCCTTGCGGCGCAAATAGTAGTCAGCAACGTGTATTTCATATTCCGCCATATTGTTGCGCAGATATATCATCCGCTGGGCCGCATCCGGTGAATAAATGCTGTTTGGATAGAATTTTACCAACTGGTCGAAATCATCGTAGGCTGCGCGCATGGTGGCGGTGTCGCGCTCGGACGGGTCCTGCGGCAGGAAACGCTCGACAATAGACTTGCCGCGGTTGTAGTTCGTCAGGCCCTTGATATACCAGGCATAGTCAATATTGGGATGCCGTGGGTAGATCTTGATGAAGCGGTCGGCTGCCGCGATGGCCAGGTCCGGTTCGTCAAATTTGTAGTAGGCGTAGGCGATCTCCAGTTCGGCCTGTTGTGCAAAACGGCCAAAAGGGTAGCGGGCTTCCAGTATCTCGAAATACTCAATCGCCTTTTCGTAATTCTTCTCGTCAAGTTTTTGCTTGGCCTCGGAATACAGCCGGTTGGCCGACCAGTCCTTGGTCTCATCGATCTGCTCCGGAAGCCAGGAGCACCCCGAGGTGATGAGAACGAGTAGCAGTAGTAAGAAACTCGACAAACGCATGGGTTAAATGTGTCAAAATTGCTCAGGAATAAACGGGGCTGCCATTCAGTCTGCAGAAGTATAACCCAAAGCAAAGCTGATTTAACAATGTCGACAAAGGTACAACTGGAACTTGCCATACCCGGGGATATGCGTGGTCGCAGGCTGGATCAGGCACTGGCCGGGCTGGTGCAGGACTACTCCCGCAGCCGCCTGCAGCAATGGATTCGCAGTGGCCAGGTGACACTGGATGGCCGGATTCCGCAGGCAAAGGAAAAGGTCATGGGGGGCGAAACCGTCCGTATTAATGCTGAAATTGCAGTGCAGACGGCCAGTGAGGCCGAGGCGATCCCGCTGGATCTGGTTTATGAAGACGCAGACTTGCTGGTGATTAACAAGCCGGCCGGACTGGTGGTACACCCGGCAGCCGGCAACCCGGCCGGCACCCTGTTGAATGCCCTGTTGCATTACGACAGTTCACTGGGCGGCGTCCCCAGGGCAGGGATTGTCCACCGGCTCGATAAGAACACCACTGGCCTGATGGTAGTGGCGCGCAACCTGACTGCACATAAACGGCTGGTCGAGGCGCTGCAGGCGCGTTCTGTGAAGCGCGAATACCTGACGGTTGTCCACAAGGTGCTCACTGCCGGTGGTCGTATCGAAGCACCGATTGGCCGACATCCGGTCGATCGCAAGCGCATGGCAGTTGTTGCCAATGGCAAGGAAGCGGTGACTCACTATCGGGTGGAGGAACGTTTCCGCGCACATACACTGGTACGCGTACAACTGGAAACCGGACGCACCCACCAGATCCGCGTGCACATGGCCTACCAGCATTTCCCGGTGCTTGGGGATCCGGTCTATGGCGGGCGTTTGCGCCAGCCAAAGGGTGCGGATGCCGCATTCAGGGAAGTGCTGTCGGGCTTCCGCCGGCAGGCCCTGCATGCCACGCAGTTGGGTCTGGTACACCCGGTGAGTGGCGAGCCGATGAGTTGGCATGCCACTGTCCCGGATGATATGGCGTGCCTGATTGCGGTGTTGCAGCAGGATGCCCGGGACCATGCATGTGACTGACGACTGGATTATACCGGACTGGCCGGTTGCGGCAGCAGTGCGGGCCGTCACCACTACGCGGCAGGGCGGTGTCAGCCAGGGATGCTATGCCAGTATGAATCCGGCCGACCATGTTGATGACGATCCGGAGGCGGTCATGACCAACCGCCAAACCCTGCAGCGGGCACTCGGGCTGCCAGGACAGCCGGTGTGGTTACAGCAAGTCCATGGCACCGAGGTCGTTAATGCGGCCACTGCCGGGGG
>JASJGW010000065.1:0-2748 GCA_033791305.1 Gammaproteobacteria bacterium
CGACACGGACAGGAGTCGGCCGCTTGTAGCCGATCAGGAACCCGGCATCAGCGGGGTTTTCTGTGTTTTGGGATCGGCAACTGTTGACCGAAAGCACCCAATCATACTGATTCATTTCGAAAATCAGCTGGGCGGCAGGAACCAGTCCGGGAAGGGCATTTAGCGTTAACCACAGGTGGGGAAAATCTGTCCGCTTTTCCCGATTGTTGCAGATAAAAACCGGGTATGCAGCGAATGATGCCACGGATAAACCGGATAGCTGGCGGCTTCCAATCTGTGGTTAGTGATATTATGCCCCCCCGGTTAATTCAAACTCAAGGATTGACCTGTTCATTTAAGGAGTAATAGATATGCCAGCATGGTCTTTGTTAGTTTGGTTGGCGATCGGCGCTATCGCAGGCTTGATTGCAAGAAGTTTCATTGGCGGCACGCCTCCCTTTGGAAAGATTGGCGATATGATTCTCGGCATCGCCGGTGGAGTCGTCGGCGGTTATGGTATGGCGCTGCTGGGTATTGGCGGCAGCGGCACTGTTGGTGGCCTCATCGTTACCTGCGTAGCATCGCTGGCAGGCGCATTGCTCCTCGTTTGGTTATCGAAACGCATCAAAGTTAAACAGTGACATTACAGGAGTTGATGATGGCAACAGATGAAGACAAAGGATTTTTTGATAAGCTGGGAGAAATGCTGAATGCGCCCCTGGCTGGAACACAAGGGTCGGCCTCGAAGCAAACACAATCATCGCCCCAGGATAATGACGACGACTCCCTGCTTGAACGCGTCAAGGATATCCTGAACACACAACTGCCGGGAACACCGCAGACGGAAACCGGTACACCCGCTGTGCAGTCAGGCCAGGCTGGCACGGAGACGGCACCACAGGAAAAGACACCTGAACTGGATGAGGATGATCTCGACGAGGCGTGGTGGAAGCAGGACTGGGCAGCCTTCCGTGCCCATCAGGAGCAGGAGCGCAACGGACTGGATCTGAAGCAGCGTGGCGACCAGGAAAAATTTGCCGCTTATCAGCAGCAGGAGAAACAGCGCTTCGATGGACATCAACACCAGGAATTCGATGCGTTCGTACACATGCAGAGTTGGCGACAGGCTGCCTGGAAACAGGCGCTAGCGGGTAGTCCCCCGGGTCAAAAGCCACCTCCACCTCCGTGGAATATGCCACCCGGATCGCGGATGCCGCCGCCCGGGGCGCCAATGTCCGGCCCGGGAGGTGGTCCACCACCGTGGATGCGTCCACCCCGTCCGGGGCGCAGGCGTTAGTAGCCTGCGGAGTGTGGTTCCTATCGTTATCTGGATTTCGCTCTTCGCAAGGAGAGAACAGCAGGAGGCTTATTTATGAATACGATCGATATTCTGGGCTCACTAATGAAAGCCAACATGGGCGCCTCATCAGGGCGACTCGACACCACTTTCGGTAACGCGGGTTTTGGTACACCTGCCGGCAGTTCCGGTGGACTGCCGGCAGGCGGGTCTTCGGGTGGCATTTTCGACGTGCTGGGGAAATTGGCCGGCTCCATGCTAGGTGGCGGTACATCCGCACCTGCACCCGGAACAGGTGGTGGTGGCTTCTCATCCGGAGACATTCTCGGCTCCCTGGGTAAACTGGTCCTTGGTGGTTCGAAAAGCACGGGACCGGGCTCGGCAGGTGCAGGTACCAACGCCATATTTGGTGCCCTGGCTGCCCAGGCACTTGTGCTGGCGAAACGTATGATGGCTGGCGAACAATCGGCTGGCGGATCGCAATCAATCGATATCGATGATGCCACAGCGGTCATTGCGGGTTTGCGAAGGCCTGCCAATGCCCGCGAGGAACAACAAGTTCGCGATGTAGCCACGCTCACCGTAAAGGCGATGATCAACGCAGCAAAGGCCGACGGCCATATCGACAAACAGGAAACTGAACGTCTTGTGGGCAAGTTGCGGGAAGACGGGATTACCGATGAGGAGCAACGGTTTGTGATGGAAGAAATGCGCAAACCCATGGACACGGATACGATTGTGCAAGCCGTGCCTAATGAGCAGATAGCCGCACAGATCTATACCGCGTCGCTCATGGCCATTAATGTCGACACGGACGCCGAGAAGCGCTACATGCAGGAATTAGCCAGCAAGCTGGGCCTCAACCAGCAAGTCACGGCCTACCTGCATCAAGCGGTCGGAATGTCATAAAAGGATTACGCGTTGTTTCCGAGGGGGGCAGTGACATTGTCTGCGATGGCAGTTCGCCGAAAAGTCGTTTATAGCTTGTCGCGAAGCGTCCCCGTTACTTTACGATTACTAATGAAGCTAAGGGAAGAGGAGTATTTCATGGCAGGAAAATTCGTTATCACAAAAGGCAATGACGGCAAATTCTATTTCAATCTTAAGGCCGGCAACGGGGAAGTCATCCTGACAAGCCAGGGTTACAAGACCAAGGCAGATTGCATGAACGGCACCGAGTCAGTAAAAAGCAATTCAGCTAATGAGGCCCGTTTTGAATGCAAGAAGTCGAAAGACGGCAAGGATTATTTTGTACTGACTGCAAGCAATGGCCAGACCATCGGGAAGAGTCAGATGTACAAATCTGTAAGTGGTTGTAGTAATGGCGTGCAGTCGGTGTCGAAAAGCGCAGCAGATTCATCGGTCGTTGACGAATCAGATAGCTAGTGTGGTGTAACGAATAACGTGTACCTATCAGAGGTGCACGTTATTCGTTACACCACACTAGAAACCGCCACCGGTACGGAAGCCGC
>JASJGW010000066.1:0-3782 GCA_033791305.1 Gammaproteobacteria bacterium
TCACCTGGGATATCTCCGAGCGCAAACGGGCCGAGGAAGAGACCAAGCACCACCAGGAAGAGCTGGCACATGTCGTGCGGTTGAGCACCATGGGAGAAATGGCTTCTGGCATGGCGCATGAACTGAATCAGCCACTGACAGCCGTGGCCAGTTATTGCGCAACGGCCCAGAAAATGATGGAGGAACTGCCAGCCATACCCGAGAAGCTGAGTGATATTCTGGGACGGGCCCAGGAACAAACACACCGTGCAGGCGATATCATCCGGCGATTGCGCAATTTTGTCAGCAAGGGCTCGACACAAAAAGAAATCGTCGAAATAGACAAACTCATTCTCAGTGCCATGGATTTCCTCGAGTGGGAACTTCGCAACATCCAGGTAAAAATCGAGTTTAATCACTGTGGCCATGACTGCAGGGTCATGGTTGACAAGGTCCAGATTGAGCAGGTGCTGTTGAATCTGGTGCGCAACAGCCTTGAGTCAATACAGAATGCTGATATCAGAGAGGGTCGCGTGTCACTGACAACGCACCTGCTGCCCGGAAACCTGGTCGAGGTGACCGTCAGCGACAACGGTCCTGGAATCGATGCGTCGATGATCGACAAACTCTTCAACCCCTTCCAGACAAACAAGGAGGCCGGCATGGGGATGGGGCTTTCCATCAGCCGCTCGATTATCGAGGCTCATGGAGGGAAAATGTGGGCAGTCAAGGCGCCCGCGAACGGTGCGGTATTTGGCTTCAATCTACCCCTGGCAGATGCGTGAGAAATGGATACAAATACGACCATTTTCCTGCTGGATGACGATCAGGCCGTACGCGATGCCCTGGGTGTATGCCTTGAATGCTATGGTTTTACCGTTGTTGCCTTCGAGTCCGCCGAACTGTTTCTGGAACAAACGCGGGAGAACATGCGGGGAATACTGGTGGTGGATCAGCGCATGCCAGAGATGTCAGGACTGGAACTGCTAGCGGAACTCAGGTCACGTGAGATCGAGTTGCCGATCATCATCATTACCGGGCATGGAGACAGTCAGATGTCAGCTATGGCAAGGAAACAGGGCGCAGTCGGCTTCCTTGAAAAGCCCTTTCGCAACCAGGATCTGCTGGAATGTATCGAAAATATAATGAAGAATAAAAAACCTTTTTCCTGAAGACCATGGTTAGTGAACAGCCGTTCGCACACATAATAACGGCGCCCCGTAGACAGCCGGGTGAAGGGTGTCATGAACAAACCATCCCCGCTATTGACACAGCTAAAACCTGGCAAATTTTTGGGCGTTCCACCAGGAAAACCACTGACTCGCACTAATTGCTCCAGGAGTCATGCAGGTCTTAAAAGGGTTGCCCCCCATCGTTTAGCGTAATATTGCTTTATATTCAGTCTGTTAGCCAAAGTTCAGCCAGAATCAGTAGTTCACAACACCACAAAAAAGGCGGCTCGACAAACAGCAAATGCAACTGGTATTAGGGTAATGAATTTCATATTCTGGTTATTGTGGATTGAGGAAGGAGTCCTGCTAATCATGAAAACATCATTCTGTTTTGCATTGTGCCTTGTGTTATTGGGCGGCTGCACAAACTACAGGCAAACCCACCTTGAAAGCGGTGAGGTCGGTTATAGCATACAGTGCAGCGGCCTCGGATCAAGATCGTGGAATGCCTGTTATATTATGGCAGGAGATATCTGCGGAAAGAGGGGCTATGAAGTAACTTCAAAAGCCGGCGATTCTCTCGAACGGTACGCGAAGCACCTTTGGATCAAATGCAACTAACCGGCTGTGACACCGGGTCATGAAGTCCCGTATTTTTTCCAAAATACAGGTACATATTGTGACGATTCCTGATCGTCAACATGAGAATCAGCTGATTGCAGCGCGAAGGGCCCTGTTCGGCCAGCACAACGCCTTTACCAGGCTACTCGCTAACGGCAGGTGAATACTGATTTCCCTGCATTCGGCACCTACAGTGATTAACAATCCATCGGCGCTTGTTACCCGTGTACATACGTCTATTCCCTGGCCGATGACTCACCGACAATGCTCATAATTCCCTTGTGTACTTCCATGATCTCGGTTGCATTCAGGAGCTCCGACAGCCTTAACGTCGTGGCGCGTTGCCGCTCTGCGAGCAGGATTGCCATCTGGTGGAGGAGTTTATAGGCCACCGGGTGGTTATCATCGATCAACTCACCAAAGGCGTCGCGAGGAATGCGAAACGCCACTGAATCCTCGGTGACATGGATCGTTGCTGAACGTGGCGAGCCATCCAGGATCGATATCTCGCCAAAGCAGGCCTGCGGTCCAAGTGCAGTTATCTTTTTCTCGCCCGTTAATCCATGCTTGAGGACGTCGACTGCACCCCTGTACAACACGAACCAGGCGTCACCCGTATCGCCCTCCCTGAAAACAATATCCCCTGCCTGGTACTGTTTTACCTCAACAATATGGATGATTTCCATAATTTCCGATGGATCGAGTTTCTCGAACATCGGGGTTTCAAGAAGAAATGTAATCAGTCTTTCGCGGGTAACTTTAGTTTCCATGGTCTCCTCCGGACATGTTGAACGGGCTGAATCAACGCTTCCATTTGTCATGCGGCCATTTACTGGCTGCATGTTGTTGCACGATTTTCTGATATCTCGGGTAGGCAGCTGATTATCCCAACACTAGAAATATTTGTGCCAGGGAACCTTGATATGCATCAATAAAGAACGGAAAAAGCCAGCGATGACCGGTAGAATGGCGCCCCATAAGCATTCGTTGTCGTTATTGTAATCAGCCGGTGCAGTTATCAGGTTTCACCACCGACTCCTGCCCTGCACGGGCGACCAACAAATGGCAGGCTATAGTTGTAAAGTGGTTATTCATGGGTAGTCTGTGGCCGAGCGTCAACGGTTCGACGAGAGCGCTGATGCTCGCATTACCAAAGCGGAAAGTCTCTTTGTTTTTCTGATAGATAGAGTTTTGAGATATTCCTGGTCATGAAAAACGACCATGAGCAGGAAGCATTTGCAGAAGACGCCGGATAACCTCCGCCAGTTACTATCCGATATCAAATCTCCCGGCAACTAACGTCGCTCGTTGCTTTTCGTCAAAACCCTCGTCAGCCATATCCTATCTTACTGAAATAATTGAGCATTAAGTTTCCCACAAATGCGCGGCTTTTTACGAACAAAGTCATTGAGCCGAGCACATAACCTCCCGCATATTCACTGTTCAGGGAAACGAAAAAATACACGGCATCTGGCGAAGACCACCTGCATCGGCAGGTAGCCATACGTTCAGTAACTATTCAGCTAAGAACCACTGGAGATTTGAAATGATTAGAAAGTTGCTTCGCGCATCGGCCTGTATGCTGTTGTTCCTTTTACCTCACGCCACACTTGCAGAAAACACTAATTTTACTACGTCGCATTTTTCCGGTTCAGGTAACTGTGCCATGTGCCACGATGGACTGACAGACACATCTGGTGAGAACGTGTCCATAGTCAAAGACTGGGGGGCATCGATGATGGCAAATGCAACCAAGGACCCTTTTTGGCAAGCCAAGGTAGCGACAGAGCTGGAACGGAACCCGCAGTTATCTGCAGTTATCAGCAATACATGCACCAAGTGTCATGCACCGATTGCAAATTACGAATTAACCAAAGTGCAGGGTAGCGAGATTACGCTGTTTGGAACCGATGGCTTACTAAATCCTGATCACGCTTTATATGATGCCGGCATGAATGGTGTCAGTTGTACTGTGTGCCACCAGATCACGGATGATGCCAGCCTGGGGAC
>JASJGW010000067.1:0-2547 GCA_033791305.1 Gammaproteobacteria bacterium
GGGCCGGCAAGCCGGCCCCATAAAACTTGCCTCAAACAGGGTGCGCGCCTGCTCCCGGATTGGCTGCGGTACTCGGTGAGTGCAACGGGTCCAGGGGTGGCACCCCAAACACCGTTGGCGCAGCCGAGCATCGCAGTGAAAACAGGGGTAAGTGAGCCTCCTGTTTGAGCGTAATCGAGCGAAATCGAGCGTTAGCGAGATCGCGAGTTAGGCGAACGCCGGTTTTCACGAGAAGCGCAGGGAACCCGCGGAGCGGGCAAGCCTCCGGGCCGCGTTTCTTTTGGGTACTTTTCTTTGGCGGAGCAAAGAAAAGTACCTCGCCCTTCAGGGCGAAACCATGAGACTCAGAGACAATTGGAATTGCGCTCTTGCACATAGGAGCCAGATAATTCCCCCATGGAATTACTGACATACCTGCTCACCGGCGCCATTGCCGGCCTCATGGCCGGGCTATTGGGTGTCGGCGGCGGGTTGGTGACCGTGCCAGTGCTGGCATGGTTGTATGCGCGGCATGGTTTTGCCAGTGATGTCCTGATGCATTACGCGGTGGGTACATCGCTGGCGGTGATTATTCCAACCTCGCTGTCCTCATTGCTGGCGCATCATCGCCTCGGCAGCGTGAACTGGCAGGTGGTGCGCTTGATGACGCCGGGTATTTTACTTGGCGCACTGCTGGGCGCCTGGTTGGCCAAACAGGTGAGTAACACGCAACTGAGTCAGTTCTTCGGCGTGTTCATGTTGCTGATCGCGGTCAAATTCATTGCAGGGGTTAACCCGGTGGCGAGCAGGGTATTACCGGGTGCACCTGGCATGAGTATTGTGGGCGGGGTGATCGGCCTGGTGTCTGCGCTCCTTGGTATTGGCGGTGGTTTGCTGACCATATCATTCCTGTTGAGGTGCAAGGAAAATATCCGTATGGCGGTGGGTACGGCTGCAACGATCGGGTTACCCATTGCCGTTGCCGGGACGGCCGGGTTTATTGTGAGCGGTTTGGGTAGTCCGTGGCAGCCAGGGTTCAACAGTGGCTTTGTCTATTGGCCGGCGGTTGCCAGTATCGTACTGGCGAGTGTGCAGCTGGCACCGATTGGTGCCCGGTTGGCGCATCACCTGCCACACAAAACCATGCAACGCGTGTTCGCCCTGTTGCTGGCAGTGGTTGGCCTGAAAATGGTCCTCGGATTTTGAAATAATAGGGGCGTTCAGCGCGCTTAAAATAGCCCCTGTATAGCCGTGGAAAGAGCATGATTACATAACGAAATACCGATATTGTTGAATAAGAATTAATTGCATTAAAACAATCATTTACATCATGCTGGTGGCAGGCCTCAGGGGATAAGCTGGGTTTATTCTTGGCAAGATTATTACTGGTTGGATTTTCAGGGGCAAGTCGGTATTGTAACCACCCCTATCAGAGCCGGGGATACGTGCCTACCGTCTTTGTTCAGATGCGAGGCAGGCAAGACACCAGCAGAATTTTTAAGAAAGTCGGCAGCGAGGAATCTTATGTCTACATTAGTCAATCCACACGGCGGCGGTCCACTGAAACCGCTGTTGCTTGAAGGTGATGCACTGGCTGCCGAAAAGGCACGTGCAGAAGGTCTGACGAAAATCAGTATTTCATCCCGTGAAGCTGGCGACGTCGTCATGATGGGCATCGGTGGGTTTACCCCGCTGGACGGCTTTATGACACGCGCTGATTGGGAAGGCGTTTGTGACGGTATGAAGATGGCTAATGGCATGTTCTGGCCGATCCCGATCACGCTGTCGACCGACGAAGTGACAGCCAAAGGCATCAGCGATGGCGATGATATTGCACTGACCGATGCCGAGAGCGGTGAAATCCTGGCCACCATGACGGTGACCGATAAGTATGCCATCGATAAAAAGCACGAGTGCATGATGGTCTACAAGACCACTGACGCAGAGCACCCGGGCGTGAAGATGGTCATGGAGCAGGGTGATGTTAACCTCGCCGGCCCGATCAAGGTGCTGTCACAGGGTGGTTTCCCGGAAGCCTACGGTGACCAGTTTATGACGCCCGCGCAGACCCGCGCAGAATTCGAAAAACGCGGCTGGACATCGATTGCCTGCTTCCAGACCCGTAATCCGATGCACCGTTCCCACGAATACCTGGCGAAGGTAGCCATTGAAACGCTGGACGGGGTACTGATTCATTCTCTGCTGGGCAAGCTAAAGCCCGGCGATATTCCGGCAGATGTGCGCAGCAACGCCATCGGTACGTTGATTGACAAGTATTTTGCCGACAACACCGTGATCCAGGCCGGTTACCCGCTGGACATGCGTTATGCCGGTCCGCGTGAGGCCCTGCTGCACGCTGTGTTCCGTCAGAACTACGGTTGTTCACACCAGATTGTCGGGCGTGATCACGCCGGCGTTGGTGACTACTACGGCCCGTTCGACGCACATCACATTTTTGATGAGATCCCTGCCGGTTCACTGGAGACCCTGCCACTGAAGATTGACTGGACCTTCTGGTGCAACAAGTGTGACGGCATGGCTTCCATGAAGACCTGCCCGCATGAAGGC
>JASJGW010000068.1:0-7256 GCA_033791305.1 Gammaproteobacteria bacterium
CGACTTCTGACCCGAAAGCCCCGGTTCATCCAACCCGAGCGTGTGTCAAATTCGGGCTTTTCTCCTTCAGCCGGAAATTTCTATTTCGGGCCGATTCCGTGTCTCGGACGTTCACCGGTGAAAAATGGCCCGCTTGCGGGCGGCGGTGAAGGGGCCGATAAGCCGGACCTGCAGTTAAAACAAGCTACAGTAAGTAGATTGTAAATAGAATTGGCAAGGAAAGGTTGCGAGCTATATAGTTTTTAAAGATTTTTTTGTCTTACAGAAACGTGGAGGAAAACGCCATGATTGAAGAAATTGCAGGTTTACCCGAAGGTACGTTGGGATTCAAAATTTCCGGCGATGTTACGGGCGGCGATTACGACAGCGTTCTCACGCCAGCTATAGACAAAGCCATCGAAAAGTTTGATCTCATAAGGCTTTTGGCACAGGTTGGACCGGATTTTGAGGGTTACAGCCTGGATGCCATCTGGGACGATACCAAGCTTGGGTTGCGACACTGGCATGGTTTCGAGCGCGTGGCCGTGGTGACGGATGTTGGCTGGATTCAGATGGGGGTTAAAGCAATGGCATTCATGATGCCGTGCCCCGTCCAACTGTTTGCTATTGGTGAACTGGACGATGCCAAACGCTGGTTGAGCGAATCATTAGGGTCGATACATGTTCACAGTGAGGGTGATGTCGTAACAGCGCGCCTGCTCGGCAAGCTTGATCCCGGTGCATACGACGGCGTCAATGAAGAAATTGACAATATTATGAGTCGTGTTGAACACGTACGCCTGGTGCTGGATTTGCGCGAGTTTGATGGCTGGTCTGGCCTCTCTGCACTGGGTGATCACCTTTCCCTGGTTCGCGAGCATTACCGCGTGCCCGAGCGCATCGCAATTGTGGGCGATAAAACCTGGCAGAAGATGGCTGGAAAAACCATGGCCAAGTTCGTGAACGCCCAGACCAAGTTTTTCGATTCCGGTGATTACGACGGTGCTGTTGCCTGGGTTGCTGTCTGAAATTGAATTAGCTGTGTTTTCTTTTGGATCAACGACCTGTGTCTTGCGCTGGGACAGCACATATGTCGCAAGGCCTTTACCCTGCAAATCCTTTTGCCAGAGATTGCTTCGTCGAGGAAATTAATCGCTGTAATCGAATGCCCGTTTACAGTACGAACTTGCCGCTTGTTGATTGCCCGTGCAGGGCAGGAGATGGCCGGTTTCACCCGTTTGTCGGCATGTCATTGTTCGGGATTCGTGTGCAAGACGAGCGTCGGTTCACCGGTCGACATTGCGCGTCCAACCAACCCGAGCGCTCGTCAAAAGAAGGGCACTTTATCTTTACAACCGGAAATCAAGATTTCGGGACGATTCCGTGTCCCGGACGTGCGCCGGCGAAAAATGGCCCTCTTTTCGGGCGGCGGGGGAAGCACAGGTAAGCCATTGATGTTGAATTCCTGGGGGTTATATTCCACGCCGCTTGCGGCGGGATGTACCAAAATCATCCTGCTCGCGGAACAGTATAGAATCATTAGATGAGGCACAGGTGGTAGGTAGTCGCTACACGAGATCACGGGTCATGCAGGTTGCGCCGCCCCTCGAACATGAAAACTCGACAAAATCAGGAATTATTGTTGCATTTCTTGACAAATGAGGGTGCTCTGGGATAATCCCTCGCAGTCTAATGACTCACTGAGGGTTTTTTCTATTGGATCAGGGGTTTTCTACACGCCAGGTCTGCAGGATTACCGGGCTGAGCGCGCGACAGCTGGGATACTGGCGCAAGACCGGTCTCATCTCACCGGCGATGGAAACACGTGGCGGACATGCCCGCTACAGTTTTATTGACCTCATTTCATTGAAAACCGCAAGCCGGCTTATCGACGCTGGAGTTTCCGTACAGCGCATCCGGCAATGCCTGCGATCATTAAGTCGATTTCTCCCAAACACCGACACCCCGCTTCAGGAACTCTCGCTGGTGGCCACCGGCGATGTGGTGCTTGTATTGCGCAGTGGTGCTGCCTTTGACGCACTGACAGGCCAGGAATGGATACTCCAGGTGGCAGACCTCGAACACGAGGCCCGGCTGCTGTTAAGTGACTGTGACGTACCACGCCAGTGGGAGCTTTTCAGGGATCCCACTGACCCGAATTTGGAAAAAATAAATCACTTAAGCCAGTGATAGCCGTTGTTGAAAATCAGTGCTAACCGATACCGGTGGGGGGCCACCAGTGTCCGGATACCCAATAAAGAGTGGTTTTTAACGGGCCACGATGGAGGAGGCAGGCATGAACATCATTGCAATTGTCAACCAGAAGGGCGGCTGTGGAAAAACCACCACGGCCATTAATCTTTCTGCAGCACTGGGACAGCAGGATGCCCGGGTATTACTCATCGATATGGATCCCCAGGGGCATGCCTCACTGGGACTCGGGGTGGCGGGTGCAGAACACGCGGGTCTCTACGAGCTCCTGAAAGACGAGTCCCTGCTGGACGAGGTCATCCAGTCTGGCGTCACCCGCGGTGTAGATCTCATCCCGGGTAATATCTCACTGGCCGCAGCTGAACATCTGCTTGCCGAGCAACCGGACAGGGATCGTCAGCTGGCACGGCATCTAGCGATGCTCGAGGAGCGTTATGACTGTGTTGTCCTCGATTGCCCGCCGGCGCTGGGTCTGCTGTCGGTGAATGCATTGCGGGCCGCTGACCGGGTCGTGATACCGGTGGAGCCCAGCCTCTATTCACTGGATGGTATCGAGCGGTTACGGGAGACCATCCACTTGCTAGCAGGCCAGTATGACATCCAGCCATCCGTTAGCTTGCTTGCCAACATGTTCGATATCCGGACTCGTATCGCTCGCAACATGCTCGAGATGCTGGAGTCACAGCTGCCGATCGATCTGTGCGCTACACGGATCCGTAATTCTGTACGCGTGCGTGAAGCGGCCTGTCACGGGGCCCCGCTGACCGATTATGCACCACGTGCCCCGGTAACTGGAGATTTCCGGGAATTGGCGGAGGAACTGCTCGGTGCCGTACTGCAGCGCGTGCGCAGTGAAAAGGCACGCTCCATAGGGACGCAACCCGATAACCCTACTGCCGCCGGGATGGTTGCTGAAACCAACAGCCTGAAAGAAGTGGTGTTCCGCTTCGACAACACGGAGAGGAAACGGGTGCAGATTGCCGGGGAGTTTAATAACTGGATTCCTGACAAGAACGTGAAAACCGAAATTCTGGATGGATCACTGCAGAAGATCCTGCGGGTGAACCCCGGTGGCTATGAATATCGTCTGATCATCGACGGTGTTTGGCAACAGGACCCGGCCAATCCGGAGGCGGCACCAAATGATATGGGGGGATACAACTCGCTGTTAAACGTTTGACGGAGGGGGGAGACATGCGCAATCCAGCCTGGCGGCCAGCCCAGTTGCATACCGAGCGTTTAGCCAGTATCCAGCATCACTTTATCGATGAACGCCCAGCAGTTCGCAGTAGCGGGAAGCCAGGGGTCACTCATACACTGCCGGTCCACATGGCAGTTGCAGCAGGGCATACAGCCAATGTCCTGCAACCTCACTACCTGGTGGATGCCCTGACCCGGCAGCTGAATATACAAACGTCCGCCGTTGCGGAGCACCCGGACTGGCAACTGGAGGCCATCCCGCTGGGGCGTAGAGCAACGATTGCCGACCAGGGTTTCATTCTGGTCTTTGCGACAGCGAATCTCGAGGGTGTCCGGCTGGCGTATACCGGTATCAAAAAGCTTTCCGCTACTCCGTCACGTCAATTTGGGGTGCTGTTCAGTGGTGCCCGCGACGGGGAGTTCGCGCGCCGATGTCAGGAGCGACTGACATCGGGTGCCAAGCGGTTTCTTGGCATCCGTCTTCATGAACTGGGGCATTTGTCGGCTCCTGGGCCGGATTTCAGTGCCGATCTGGCACGTTTGGCCGGAGAGGTTCACCGGCTTTGGGGAACTCATTCTATACATAACCAACTGGAGATTACTCACACATGACATTGCAAATTCATGCTGTCGCGGAAATTGACTCATCTGACCTGCGGGGCCTGGTGGTCGACAACCTGGATGAATTGCTTGGGGAAGGTGCCAGGCTCGTCGAAAATATGCCGCAAATCGACGGCTGCTGTCTTGCGACATCGGAAACGCATGACGGGCCGGTGTTGCTCAGTTTCGATACGGTCGATCCAAAGCGGGCATTGCTCACCGGTCTGGCCTGGATGGACCAGCTGGGAAGTGAAATGGTGACGCTGTTTCTGCAGGATTACCATCCACCCACAGGGTTACTGGTACTTGCGCCTGCTGCACCTCCCGGTCTGACACTCTTCAGCGGATCATGCCCCGTCAGTTGGCGGCGTATCCAGGTGCTGTCCGTTAATGGTGAGTTCGGCATGGTGATTGCCCCGTTCGTTGAAGAATCGGCCACTGCAGCGCACATTTATCTAGAGCGTCGGCCCACGATCGTCGAATCGGTACTAAACCCGGAAGAAGAGCAGCACTTCAGTCAGTTGTAGCCACCTGTAATGCACGTGGTTGGGTCTCAGGTATCCCCTGCCAGTTACCTTTCGGGTCAGGGTAGAACAGCCGGCACATGGCGGCCAAAGGTGAGCGTCAATTGGTGCGTACCTGGCGTTCCGCTGACGCGCAGAAAATCTTTCGCGTGCGGTATCTGCACCTGAACCGCGGGAGTGATTGTATCTTCCCAGCCGATTACGGCGAGTTCGTCGATCGCTACCAGTGCATCGCCGGAAACCGGCGGGGATTGCCTGATAAAGATGCGCAGGGCACGCGCGTTTACTTCACCCGCAACCTGCCCGGGTGCTACCGGCACCTCTGCCGGCATATTCAGGTTACCGATGAATGGTTGCCAGTCAAAGCTGCCGCCGGGATGGGTTACTGCATCCTCTTCACCAAATACCAGGTCACCAACGCTGGCGAAATAGCGGGTGCGCAGCGTAATGGGGCCGGCATTTTCGCCCTTGATATATCCGAACAGGGTCAGGTCCTTGATTGGCATGTCAAGTGCGTCACCCATGACACGGATGCGGTTGCGGTTGGGAGTGACTGAATCGCTGCTGTTGCTCGAGCTGCGTATGCTGCACAGGCCGGCTGTACCCCGGTAAGCATGGCCCAGACAGAGGTAGCGCGAGCTGCCGCTGACATCCCAGCGGGCAGCGTCCAGTTGCTGTGCGTCGCTGTCCCAATCCTCGAAATCGCCATAACCGAACAGGTCGCGCCCCATGTGAATAGTCAGTGTGCTGGCGGTATTCAGTTCGAGCAGGGATTCATCATCGTGTGCCCAGGCACGCAGGTCGGCAACCGTGCTGCCTGACGCGGGTATGTTGATATCGATGATGACCGTGCGTTCCTGTCTAACGGCATCAGCACCCAGGTCAACCCAGCCCTGATTATTGTAGGGGTACACCAGCGCACCGTAGACGTGTGAAAACTCGCCAATGCGGCGCAGGAAATTGCTGGCCAGGCGGCCACTGATCAGTTGCGGCGCATAATTCTCCAGATAGACAGGTAACAGCCGCACCTGTTCGACCTGTGCACCGGTTATATCGACCCGTGCGACCAATCCGAGCATTGTTTCCAGCCGGGCCTGGTCAAAGGCCAGATTTCCGAGGCCGAGTACGGCGACTGTGTTGTCGAACAGGCCGATACCCTGGGCGACATGCGGGTGATGTGCAATGAGTAAAGGTACGTTGTTATCCGCTGCCAGTTGAATCTTTTCCAGAACGAAGTCGGTGGGTTCGTAGGTGTATTCCTTACCGGTATGATACTGGACGATGGGAATGAAACCGGCACCCTGTTCGGTCTGGATGGCTGCAACCACGTCAGCGTCTGCGCGCAGGTCTGCGGCACCGCCCTTGGTCGCGTCGGCGACATAGGTCTGGGTATGCTGGCTGCCGGCGACCGATGTCATGGACAAAAAACCGTAGAGCGATCCGGACAACGTGGTCCGGTAAGCGGTAAAGGCCTGTGTCGAGTTCAGGCCGGCACCGCTGTGGCCGATCCCGTTGCTGTTAATGTGTGCGAGGGTATCGATCACTCCCTGCTCGAGATAATCGTAGATATGATTGTTACCCAGAGACACGTAGTTGATGCCGAGCCAGTTCAGCGCTGGCACAGAACCGGGCAGGGTGAAAAAGGCGAATGCCTTCTCTTCATGTGGCGTAGAAGGGTTGTCCGTTACAGGGGTTTCGAAATTCAGCACGCCAAAATCGCTTTCCTGATACCAGGGTCGCAATGCTTCAAGCACGGCGCGGGTTCCGGGCTCCGGGTCGCTGACCAGTATCTGTGCGTCGGGGTCATCCGGTGGCACCTGATCGCGCGGTGTCGATTCGTCAACATCGATAAAGCGCCGGCCAAAGGCCGCATCACCGCCGAACAGCATGCGTGCGCTGGCGGGTTGACTGGCGGACACGATCACCGGATCCAGGGTAATAGTACCTACCGAGGCAGGCTGGTTTAAATAGACCGGTAAATATTCAGTGCGCTGACCGGCTGCAGCAACTGTCATCAGCGCATTTTCACGCGCCAGTGTTGCAAGCTCAAAGCTGCCATCGATACCGGTGGTGACCGTAAGGCCTGCAATACTGACACTGGCACCTGCCAGCGCTGCGCCGGTCTGGTCCAGGAGTATGCCCTGTAGGGTGACCTCGTTGGTGTCGTAATCGTTCTGAATATTGGCTTCCAGATCAAGCACGAGTTTGGGGGCACCACCGGTGTTGCCGCTATCGCCACCGCCCCCGCCACCACAGGCAGCGAGTTGCAGGCAGTATGCGAGTATCACCAGTAGTTGTCGGAGTCTGGAAAGTCTCATGAAAATCCCTGGCCGCAATGATTCAAGTGGCATCATCAATACCTCGATGGGTAACGGCAATCCGGCTGAGAACTGGAGAGTTGATGCTTGCTATTCACTGATATCTGCACGGTGTGGCGCAGGCTGACGCAACGCGGCTAGTGTATTTTTACAGAAGATCGGGAAAAAGCAGTCGTTTTCCGAGTAAAGGGGTGACCGGCCACGGTTTCATTGTGAGCGGCAGATGTGCGAAGAGGAAATGTGATCTTTCCTCCTGATCTGTCCCGTATAGTGTAATATTCGAACGGGCCGCATGGTATTGTTATCAGGCAATATTACAGAATATGGAATAACATCTCTTCAACAATTTGCTTTCCTGTCTACGTAGGTTTAACAGTGCTACCATGTCGTTTTGACCATGCATTACGAGTCATGACTAGTCGAT
>JASJGW010000069.1:0-11893 GCA_033791305.1 Gammaproteobacteria bacterium
GGTGCAGGTATTGCCCTGCTTCAGGTAACGCATCTCCGGGTGCCGCAGACTGACATCCGGATCAGCGAAGAATTCTAGCATCTTCGCGGATGCCATGGAGCGGTCATACACCCTGAAATACCGCCAGTTTCTGTCACAGGCAAAGGCCGTACAGTTCCGCAACACCTTGTGCAGAAAATGCCTGCGCCGCCGCCGCCGGAAATGGCCGATGCGGCGCTGCAATTTGGCGGCCGTGACTACCTCCTCCGCCCAGCCACGCTCGTTACTATAAGCGGCCAGCGCGGCAGCGGATAGATAATCAAATCTCGGGTAAAACTGGGCCAGAAACAGGGCCAGATTATCGCGGGATTGCCTGATCGACAGTTCCCCGTGCCTGCTAATATGGATGCCACCCCCGTCGATCGTATACAGCTGGTCGCCCGATATGAGGAAATTATCCAGGTGGATATCCTGCTGCTCCAAACCGGCGCTGTGATGCCGGGCAATGGTCCGGGCGGCCTGTTCAAGCAGCCCGATGCGGACTGACTCGGCTTGAGCCTGCTCCCAGGCGGCTTCAAATGTCCGGGCCGCAAGTACCGGCTCCAGCAGGATGACGTCAATGGCACCGTGGTCTGCCGTACCGGCATGGACAACAAGTGGCGCCGCAATATGGGCCGCATGCAGCACCTTCAGACCCTGTAACTCAGTCTGCCAGTGCTTGTTGTTGCCGAGGTAGAGCTTGACGAAGACATCTTTACCGCCCCACTCGCCCCGGCAAACCAGGCGTTTTCCCGGGATGACACGGATGAGTTCCGCGCAACTCAACGGTGTCTCCTTGCCATCCGAACCCTCCAGCATCAGTACAAACGGGGACGACTCGAGACCGGCATGCAGCAGATCGGTAGCAGTGACAGGTCTTTCAGATGGCAGGGGGCTGCTCATGGTAGAACGAATGATACAGGGCATGGGCACGCATGCGACAGCGCCCCCAGAATCTGGCATCTTCACTCAGGGTCGCGCGCACTGATTTGTTTCTGTATCCCGCCATGAAACGGTACAGATCGCGCCGCGTGAGACCGATGCGCATACTTGAGAAATACAGCCCACCAATATCCTTGACGACCCACCTTGCTGGCGTTCGCCTGCGCAACTGCACCCGGTGCAGGTCAATCAGGGACAGCTGCAGTGCTGCTGGTGGCTGCTCCAGGACATTGCCGGAACAATCCAGCAGGAAATGGCAAAGATAATAGTCCCGGTGATTCATACCGTTGTTATGCAGCAAGCGGGAAATCCCGGCAACCTTGTCAATCAAGGCACGCTTGAATCGCAATGTTTCCTTTGTAGCGGGTGGATGTTCCTCCCAGGCCGCACAGAAATCTTCCAGGCTTATGGTCTCTTCCAGGGCCTCGGTAATCACGAATGACTGTCGCCTGGCCGGGTTCATGCCACGCTCTCCATAGCCGACCAGCGTCATGGTATCCACATCAAGCCCCTGCAGGCGCTGTATTGCACACCACTCATTGCGTGCACCCAGTACCGGCAACCTGAATTGCAGCAGGTTCTTGATTATTTCCTTCCAGCCAACGCCGTAGTGGGCCTTCAAAAAATAGCGTCTGCCGCTGAGCGAGAATCGCAAGGTGCGACGATTATCAATATCACGAAATATTTCCCCATCCAGCTGCATGATATAGTCAAAGGCATCAATTCCCGATGGCAGTTGTGCTGAAAATTCCGGTTCCAGTTCAATCACTGCAGTTCGCCTGCATAGCGTTCAAGGGAATCTGCCACCACTTCCGGCATACTGTATAAATCTTCTTCCAGCCCGTAACGGATACCGTTGCGGGACCACTGTTCACGCTCCGCCGCGTCCAGCATCGCCGCCAGCTCCCCGTTCAGGCGCGCTTGTTTAAACGGTGCAGCAATAATACGACCTGCCCCTGCCCGCTCTATGTGGAATGCATAACCACACACGTCAGTTGCCAGAACCGGCAGCCCGGCAATCACCGCTTCCAGCAGAACGGTACCGGTATTCTCGCTGTACGCGGGATGGATCAGCAGGTCTGCACCCAGCATGAAACGCGTT
This sequence comes from Gammaproteobacteria bacterium, assembly GCA_033791305.1. Classification (GTDB taxonomy): domain Bacteria; phylum Pseudomonadota; class Gammaproteobacteria; order UBA9214; family UBA9214; genus UBA9214. The sequence goes on from JASJGW010000069.1 coordinate 2,063, forward strand.
ACATCCTCCTGTCCCTGCATAAACCGGACGCGGCCGGCGACGCCCAGTTGTTTGGCCATCTTCCTGAAGGGGCGTTCATTATCTTCCCCGACCACCATCAGTGTACTGCGCTGCCTGAGTTCTCCCGGCAATGCCGCGATAGAGCGTATTGCCCGGTCCAGCCCCTTGGTCCTGAACCCGGATCCTACCATCAGCACCAGTCGGTCATGTTCGCCGAGTTTATGCGCCTTGCGAAAATCCATACGTACCCGTGCGGCATCCGGCGGGGCGCGACGGTCTGGCGAGATACCCGGCGGCAAGACAGTAAATCGTTCCAGCGGCGTGTGGTAATAGTGAACGTATTTTGCAATTTCCTGCTCAGACAGCAGCAATATGCGGGTTTCCGAACCCGGGCCAAACAGTTCCTTTTCTACTGCAGAAAAATGGCGGTAGCGACCTGTCAATCGATAGAGCGGCCCATGTAACTCTCTGACCTTGGCAATGTAACAGGGGTCAGCTGCATAGTAGACATCGATCCCGGTAATCCGGTTAAACCCCACCACTACATTAAATGACTTGTTGCGCAACTCACGTGCCAGCAGTTGCGAGAACTCCCGACTCCTTTCATGATTACGCAGGCGGCTGACCGGCAACACGTGAACATCAAAACCTTCAGGAATAGCGCCTTGCCATTGCATCGTGAATACATCAACCGAATGACCACGCCCGGCACAGATCTGTGCGATACGGCAAAAGTCCCGCTGCAACCCGCCAAAAGGCCGGTATGCAAACAGGCAAAAGGCGATTTTCAGGCTTGACCCGTCAGACATCGTTAGCAATTGCGCGGCAGCGGATTCTCAACACGAGAGCCTCACCGGATGCTTATGAGGCAGGGTTGCCGGACGGGGCAATTCGGTTTTCCGGAACCAGCCCGGTTACCAGTTCCAGCAAGCGCGGTGCATCAACCGCAGCGCAGGCCGCCTCCACCTCATCAAGAACTTTTGTAAGTTCATCCCAGTCTACCTTGCGATGACGTGCCAGCAATATCTTTTTATGCTGCGTGTGCTCCAGTTTTTCCTGTTCATGAAAGAGCTCTTCATAGAGTTTCTCACCCGGGCGCAGCCCCGTACAAATAATAACAATGTCAACATCAGGCTCTTTCCCGGACAAACGAATCATCTGTTCAGCCAGGTATTGTATTTTTACCGGCTCACCCATATCCAGCACAAAGATCTCTCCACCGTTACCAAGCACGGCAGACTGGAGGATCAATAGTGCCGCCTCCGGGATGGTCATAAAGTATCGTTCCATATCAGCATGTGTAACAGTGACCGGACCACCGGCGCGAATCTGCTCCCGGAACAGCGGCACCACACTCCCGGCTGAATCCAGCACATTACCAAAACGCACTGTTATAAAACGTGTCTGTGACTGGCCATCAAGATTTTGACAGAAGATCTCGGCCACCCGCTTGGTGGCACCCATGACATTGGCAGGATTGACGGCCTTGTCTGTAGAGATCAGCACGAACTCCGAGCAACCATGACGATCTGCCGCCAGGGCAACATTGCGTGTGCCCTGCACATTGTTATACACCGCCTCGCGCAGTTGATGCTCCAGCATCGGCACATGCTTGTAGGCAGCGGCATGAAATACAACATCCGGCCTGTGCTCCGAAAACAGCTGCTCGACCTTTGCTGCATCCCTGACATCTCCAAGGCAAGTTGTTAACTGTACCGCAGGAAACCGCTGACCAAGCTCCATATCCAGTGCATAAAGATTGTATTCACTGTTCTCCAGCAATATCAGCTGCGCGGGCTGCAATGCCGCTATCTGCCTGCATAGTTCTGACCCGATGGAACCGCCACCACCGGTAACCAGAATGGTCTTCCCCGATAGCCCCTCCCGGATAGCGTCCCAGTCCAGGGAAACCGGGTCCCGACCGAGGATGTCCTCGATCGATACCTCCCTGAGTTCATTAATGGAGACCTGTCCGGACATCAAGGCATCCAGCGCCGGTACGGTCTGGAATGGAACGCCGCTCTTCTCACACAGCTCAACCAGGTGCCGCAGCTGGGTGGCTCTCGCAGAGGGAACGGCAAGCATAATGATTTCGATATCCAGGCGTTCAACAAGCCCGGGGATTTCCTCACAATAACCGACCACCGGAACACCATGGAGGTCCTGCCCATGCCGCCGGGGCTTGTCATCAACGAAGGCCACCGGGGAATATTCATGCCCCTGTTTACGTAGCAGATCACGCACCAGCATCTCGCCTGCCCGGCCAGCCCCCACGATCAATACCCGCTTGCCGGTCGTCAGTGTCAGGCGGCGATCCTTGGACCAGCGGTACAGAAAACGGGGCCCGCTGAGAAAGATCGACAGCAGCAGCGGGTAAAGCAACACCATTGAACGCGGAATTTTATCCAACCAGAACAGCAGGAAAAACAGGCCAAAGGATATGGCGGCGCCTACAGCAACCGCCTTCAGGATACGAATCAGATCCGGGAGTGAGGCAAAGCGCCACACACCCCGGTACATACCGGACCAGTAAAAGGCAAGCGCCTGAACAACCATCAATGCGGGTATCGTTCCCAGGGCCCGGGAAAGATATTCCGGCGGAATCTCATTGAGATTAAAACGTAACCAGTAACTTGCCAGCCAGGCAACCGGCACCATCAGCAGGTCGTGAACAAAGACCACAACCGGCCGGCGCAGGCGATCAATAGAAAATCGGGAGTCGCCCGCCATCAGTATTCTTCCGCTACCACCCTGTAGAGCCTGACACTGTCGCCCTTGTTATTGGGAAATTCCTTTTCAAGCACCAGCGATGAATCCGCTTCAACGGCCAACCGGAGCGGTGCGTCTTCCCGGTCTATCCAGAACAGTAGATAAGTGTACCCCTGCTTCTTCAGTTCGTTAATATATTCAGTCAGCGTCAGCTTCAATTTACCAAGCGGTATCCACTTGCACCTGTCCTCTGCGTAAAACTCCAGTCTTGCTTCATTACAGGCGATGCGCTCTTCTGCAGCTATCCCGGATGCCAGCCACTCACCGGCCACCCTGATATTTCGTTTCGAGCCTGGACCGCTTATCACACCATCCAGAAACAGAATCAGGATAAACACACCCGCGGCCAGACTCCATTTATGCAGTTGCCTGGCGGAAAGTTCCCTAAACAGGTAATCCACGTACTGGAACATAATCAATGATATCAGCAGTACGGTCAGTATCGTATAGCGAGTCGATATAAAGAAGTAATTTCCGGCAACCGGAACAAGGGTCAGGAATCCAATGGCCGCAAAATACAGCACAATGTAACTTTCCCGTGTCAGCCTTATCCATTTTCGGTGCACTCCGTAGCCCCATACCGCCAGGAACGCCAGTCCGGTATTTGATAAAACTTTTACCAGTACCAGCGTCAACAATCCCGCTGCCAGTATCAGCCTTGCCTCATCGACTGACCCCATAAACCGATTCCTGCCATACATCATGCCAGCTTCGGTATTGAGCGCACCCAGCAGCGCCAGCGGCGAGGTATAATCAAGCTGATTGGGGATTTCCATCCTGGTGGTCAGCTCCCCCGATACCAGCATCACCAGCACCCCGGCAGCAGCCAGCAACAGAAACAAACCATTCAATCGAAACAGATGGGTAACTATCCTGCCTCTCGCTTCTGCCATGAACAGCAGGCAGAAGGGTGCAAAAACCAGGAATGCGACGCCTTCCACCCTGAACAGGGTGGCTACAGCAATGCTGAGTTGCCATTTCAGGGCAGACTGAAGGCCCGGAGAACGACTGTATTGAATAAAATAATACAGCGCGGCCAGCATGCAGGCCCAGAAGCCATAGCCCCTGATGACCATTTCTCTATACTCATTGAGTATGGGTAATGCCAGAACCAGTATGGCTGCAACCCAGATCCTGGCTTCCCGGCCACTTATTTCCTCATAGACCCGCACGAATACCACGCAGACAACAATCAAAAAAAGTGTGTTCAGACCAATAGCGGAATTTTCAAAGCTCAGCCCTGTTAGTTTGTGAACGACTCCGATCAAAATGCCATAAAATGGCCAGTGATATACGGCAATGGCTGCGCTGATCCCTTCGCTCAAAAAGGCCCTGGCAATATCGATATAGACTATGCCGTCTCCATTTATGAGATCCCGGGTAGAAATCCGGTACAGGGTCAGCAGACCACTGCAGATTGCCACACCCCAGTAAACGGCAATCCTGTTATTGAGCCAGTGGCGCATTTACCCGGGCATCCTGTTTTTATTTATGGCTGCTTGCATCAATATGGTCTCTGAATATATGAGAAATACGGCTACGTAAAAAAAGGGCGATGGAGTTGTCCTGAGACCGCGCTCATGATAACCAAACAGGTGCATAAGTATAAGTACCTGGCGGTACGACTAACAGAAAAATTCCTGTTTACACAATAGTTACCTGCAATTGTTCGAGGCAGACAGCTTTCCGACACATGATGTTTACTGGCTTACCAGGATAACTTGCCAGTTCTAGAGATCATCACGCAGCAGCATCATTTCAAAAATATACTTGCTGTATTGCCGCTGTCCGTCCCTGTTCAAATGCAAGGGGTCGGAGAATAATTCGGGCTGATCATAATACAATCCTGAATGATCGAGAAAATTTACGTCCGCATCGGCCATTGCATCCCTGATCCCTGACTGCAACGCCTCGAAGCCCGGGACATTATCCTGATAGGCCCGGTGATAGGGAGGATCGATAACGACCAGCCGAACCCCGGAACCTGAAAGCCAGGTCCGGAGCCCCAGCAACGCCCTGGCATCCAGTTCAGTATCTAACGATTCGTTCTGCAACCTGAGCTCCATCTCTCTGCTGATGGTGATTTTGTAATCACTGCCGTGTTGCTGGTCATCTTTCCCGGTAACACTGTAGTAGAGCGCTCGCAGAAAAAACTCGTTATTGAAATGCAGCAACGGAAACAAACGCATTGCCCCAGCGTACACAGCATCTTTATTTTGCACGGCTTGCAATGTGCCCGGATCGAAACCAGACAAAAAGCGCTGCAATTCACTGACCACATTGATGTCATCCTGCCTGACCCGGAAAATATCAGGATTGGCATAGACATATTCCACCTGACAGCTGCAGGATCGAATGAAGGCATCGAGCAGCAGTTGCAAATCATCCAGATGCAGGCCGTTAAACGCCAGGTTATATGCCACCCCGCCCGCACGCATGATGTACCCGGGAGCGATGCCCCCCATAATCCGCGAGTTGCCTATAAAGACGGTTACCCGCTGCCCAGGGGGAATGTAACTGCTGGCATTGGCCGCAACAACTGCCCGAAATTTGCTGTCAGATATGGCTGCTTTCAGCATGGGAAAGGTCAGGTGGTTCGCCGCGACAAATACCAGCGTTACAAGTACAGCTGCCTTTACGAGGTACCGGGTATGCTTCATGATGGGCCCTAAAACTGAAAATATATGAACGGGCTCTTCTCAAAGTTCCCAAGCAGAAAAAAGAATACGCCGTAGACAAAGATACCTGCAAGCAACGCCTTGTTACTGCGCAGGAACAGGAAAATCCTGACCTCGCTCCACTTCTCGATCACCACGAACAGTGCCATCAGGACCAGGCACTTGATGGCAACAAATTTTCCGGTAATGACTGTCAAACTATCGGGAGCCAGCATTCCCTGAAAGAAAAGACCTGCCGACGCAAAATCCGGCGACCTGAAAAACACCCAGGAAATTGCCACCAGGTGAAAGGTGATCAGCGTACCCGCAAATCGCGCCAGATCTGTAGCGGGCCGGTATTTTATAAATCGCTCAGCCGCCAGCAGGGCACCGTGAATCCCGCCCCAAACCACGAACGTCCATGCAGCACCATGCCACAGCCCGCCCAGCAGCATCACTGCCGCCAGGTTCAGGTAAGTGCGTACCCTGCCCTTTCGGTTACCGCCCAGGGGTATGTACAGATAATCACGCAGCCAGCTGGACAGGGATATGTGCCATCTGCGCCAGAACTCGGTTATTGATGCTGCGAGATACGGGCGGGCGAAATTACGCGGGAACTTGAAGCCAAGTGTCCGCGCAATACCGATCGCCATTTCCGAGTAACCGCAAAAGTCATAGTAGATCTGAATAGCGTAAAGGTAGAAGGCCAGCAGATGATTTCCGGCAGTCGTCGCCCCGGGCGTCTCGTAGACTTTGTCGACAAACAGGCCGACATTGTCTGCAATCACGACTTTCTTGAACATCCCCATCGCGAACAGCAGTATTCCGGTGTAGAACATGTATTTGTTGAATACTCGTTTCCTCTGTAACTGCGGCAGAAAAACATGCGCACGTACAATAGGACCGGCAACAAGCTGGGGAAAGAATGAAATGTAGGCAAGCGTCTCGGCAAAACTTACACGTGGAATGTGCTGCCGCTTTTCATCGATCACGTAGCTTACGGCCTGGAACACGTAGAATGAAATGCCAACCGGCAACACCAGCGTACTGGTAGCCAGTACCAGGCCCAGCTGCTCGGCTGATTGCGCAAAAAAATTGAAATACTTGAAGACAAACAGCACCAGCAAGACTGCAGTAACCTGCAACGCGGGAGCAAAACGCTGCAACGAGGAATGCTGCGCAGAATAGGCGACTGCGCACACCAGCAATAACAGCAGCACATGAACCGCACTCCAGCTCCCGTAAAAGTACAGGCTGGCCACACATATCAAAACCACCTGTGCCTTCAGACTGGCTAGTGAAAAAAAGACGAGAAAAAATACAGCATAGAATATGATGTATTCAAATGAATTAAACAGCATCCCCGCCATCCCCACCAAGGTTGTCATCAGATGAGCCATGCCAGTGCGCCAACGTAAGCATCATTTCTAATTCACCAGCCCGCCCTCGGAATCCGGGCATTGTAACCCGCCTTGCGAAAACACGGTGATTCCGGAGACCCGGGTTCAGTCCTGTTACCTCCTGTACCTTCAGTCAATTTCAGCGACAGAACCGCGACCCGGCAATGACACAACTATCTTACTATTATTCAAAAGCTTATACATACTGCGGCGTAGAGAACAGCACCATAGCTGATGCTGCAAAGGTGATAAACCGGGTTTGTCACCTGCCCGGATACTCCCCACGAAATTCAGTCGTGCAGAAAGCCTCATGAGCTTCTTTGGAAACTGGCAAATGATAATCAAGGATACTGCAAGCCCGGGATCACCGCAGATTGCACCCTCCCCGCGCACCGGTTTCGAACGATTATGCTATTGTGCGCCCGATTGAAATGCGGTTGTTGACAGGAAAAAGACACGTGACCTTACGCAAAATATTTTTTTACATGGTTATGCTGACACTCCAGATAGCACTGGTAGAGGTTACCCTGCAGGCCTACTACAGAATCACAAATGGCGATTATCTGGCGAAACGTGTCGATCTACCCATATTCGCAGCCGATCAGCACAGAATTTACCGGGTGCAGTCCAATCTTGACTATCAGCATGATACTAACGAATTTAGCGTTTCCTACACTACCGATAACTTCGGTTTCCGCGCTGCCGGCCCGAATAAGGAAACGCGCATTGAAAAACCGGATGGCACCTACAGGGTTATGTTTCTCGGGCCATCCTTCAACTTTGGAACGGCCAATAATTACGAAGATATTTATATCACGCAGATTGCGAATGGACTTGCCGCCCCGGATGCGGACATTGAAGTAATCAATGTGGGCACCCCGTCACAACCACCAAGATTCCAGCTATGCTGGCTCCAGGCCCTGGGTCACGAGTTTCAACCGGACATGATTGTACAGACTGTTTATGGCCATCCATTATTGATAGAAACGGCCTGCGACCTGTCGGGTTCACTGCCCGTCGTAAAGGACGGACACCTGTACAGTCAGGCACCTACTTTTCGACTCTGGTTCATTGCCAAAGCCAAACAATCCGCCATCATTTTCTACACCTGGTATCTCTACCAGGCAGCTTTTGCACCGGATGAAATGGAGAAAGGCCTGGGAACAGCATTTTACAAGGAAGGACCCGCGGACACCGTCGACGCAGAGGGGATTCTGCGCCCCTTCAAAGATTATATCGACTTTGTGGAGAGCGCTGCCGGGAACCAGGTAAAAACCGTCTTTCTGTATGTCCCCTTCAGCTACGTGGTACATCCGGAAGACAGCGCGCGCTTTGCACACAAGGGCGTGAGCCCGTCCGAGGAGACAAGGGCGTTAGCGGCAAGAATCGGAACCCTGCTCGCAGAAAACTCCATCACTTATATCGATCCCACTGCAGCACTGGTTGCCAGGACCGCCGACAGTCGAATGTACTATTTCCTGGATGTCCATTTCACCGCAGCGGGCAATAAAGTACTGGCCGATCAGGCCATACCTGTTCTGCAGCAACTTATCAACGAATAATCAAACTGACAGGATGAATATGAATGGCCCCGGTGATGGTGACAACATCGAAAACCCATGGCCGCGAGCTATCATCATTGTTTATAAAACATAGCAACGATCTCATCCCCGAACCCGGTCAGATTTGCCGGCCAAACATACAAAATGCGAGCAAGCAACCGACGCAGCGAGCTCTTCTTGGAGGTTTCCTTCTGCCGACCGGCCACATAGTCGATGCTATTGAGCACAAACTTGGGACTGGTTTGCATTGTTACCCGGCCTTTCTTCAGACCGTGTCGCCGGGCCAGAAGAGCCAGGTTTTCCGGAGAGAACAGCACCAGATGACGCGGCACCTCGTTGGGGAACCAGTATTTTCCGAATAATTTTCGGCCCAGTGCCCTGCTGCTGGGCGTTCTTATGTAAAGATAACCACCCGGTTTCAGGATGCGTACAATCTCGTCCATAAAACTGTTTGGATCCGGCAGGTGCTCGATCAGGTGTCGCGCCGAGACCATGTCAAAGCTAGCATCGGGAAATCCCGCAGCGTGCAGGTCGCCATGAAAAACGTTCAAGCCACTGTTACGGCAAACCTCAACGGCGCCTGCATTGAATTCAACACCCTGTACCTCCCAGCCCAGGGCACGCAATTTAATCAGGAACTTGCCATTGCCGCAGCCAATGTCCAGCGCCTGAGACCCGCTGCGGAACGGAGGTGTGTTGCGGTATTTCAAGCGCCCCAGCAACTGCCCCGCCAGGATATATATGCGCGGGACATCCAGGTGCGCGTAACCATGCACCGCCCGCAGAGCCCCTTTCTCGATGTTCTTCAGCTGCTTGGGTCGCTCGGGCTGGAACTGCTCATAATCGTCCGGATAGAAGGCGGCGATCTGTTCTGCATCCGGCATTGGCACCTGATAGACGACACCACACTGATTGCAGCAGCCATAGTCATAATTACCCGGTGTACCGAACATGAAGTCACTGCCGGTAAAGTCATAGGACGCATCTGACCCGCAAACGGGACAGGCATCGGCAATGGCTTGGGCGTTACGCATAATCGATCCCGGATTTCAGACAGGCAGGCATATTGACATCTGACAATAAACCGTTACATTCCAGCAGCCGAAGTATATCGGTCAGCCACCCTGTCGTCGACCAGCCGAACATCAACGCGGCACCCTTAATAGTAATGAAATCAATCCATATCGTTACACAGTGGTTTCCGCCGGAACATGCGCCACTCGGGCATATGCTGCTGGAACTGGCAGCATCACTGGTCAAACAGGGATGGGACGTCACGGTCATTACCGGTTTCCCCAACCACATGTGCCCGACCAGAATCGATTAATTCATGTATTTTTTCTAACGGCAAATCCAGTTTTTTTGCAGTTTCATCCTGTATACAACGATATGCGATATTTTTGCCTTCTCTAAACAACATGTTACGAAATAACCATATTGCTT
>JASJGW010000070.1:0-4137 GCA_033791305.1 Gammaproteobacteria bacterium
TGAACAGGATAATCCTTGCTTTTGGACGGGCGATACTCAGAGTGTTGTTGTGCAATACAAGACGATATTCATAAATATTCTTTTTACCGGTTTTTGCCAGTGTGAAGATAATATTGCGTACATACTCGTTATCGATATTGATGGTTTCGTCATACGTCAGGGGTATCAGGCCGGGTATTCGTTCCTGGACAAGAATATCTCGCTCATTCTGGATGGTTCCCAATTCCTCGGTGAGATTTTTCACTAATACTTCCTGTTTGCGAAGATCCAGCATCGCCTGGTGCCGCTCGGATGATTTGCTGGCCACCTGCAGCCATGAAAAAATCAGGATAACAAGAAACAGTATAGAAATGCCTGCAAGTAATAACCTGTAACGTCTGACCGTGCTTGCGTTCCGATAGGATGACCGTGAAGGACGACGAGAAGGCGTGTGCTCCCTTCTTATTGCGGGTTCTATACTCGAAATATTTTGGGTGTGACTTGTAGGCACGTTATTATTCCCCAGTTTTAATTAAAGGTGTGGTGCACCGGTTCTGTGTGAAAGGATATTTGAATAGCATGCAACTAGGGTGCCATATAAATAGTAAAATAAAAACATATAGATAGATTGGTCTTGTCAGGAATGCCGATAAATATGTAAAATATGCTGACATTGTCAAGGTGTGAGAATCCTGTGGCTTCAATCTCGGGTCTGTCTGCTGGACGCAGCTTTCCGAAAATTCTCTTTATAATTAGTAACTAATTATATTGCGATATTGTCTCATTTGGTGTTACCCGACAATGACTGCGATAGCGTTGCCGGTGAATGGAAGTTTATGTTTTATCTGGATAAGCCGCTAACCCGAGTGCAAATACCTCGGCCAATATGAGCAGGGATGCAGGGATGTAAGGATGCTGAACAGGGCGATATCGCAAGATTTCTTGAATACAGGGCGTTGTTGCATCCTGATCAGGGCGGTGAAATAGCCCGATGCAATCCTTTCGCATATTCCGTCATTACATTCCGGCCTCACTGCTTGTTCTGGGGTTTATTGAGGGGCTGATCTTTTTCCTGTCATTTTACGCGGGGGTGTATCTCAGGTTCTCTGGCGATGCACAACCGATAGCTGAGCATTTTGGGCCCCTGGAGACGAAGGCCCTGACATACTCGGCTGTGATGATTGTCAGCATGGTTGCGTTTGGCCTTTATGACCGTGCATCCTGGTATATGGATGGTTACTCCAACATGTTATTGCGTGTTGTAGCCTGTTTCCTGTTTTCCATATTCCCGTTGAGTGTCCTGTTTTATCTTGCTCCGGAGACTGCACTGTGGCGGGGAGCAACCTTGCTGGTTCTGGCTATATCGCTGCTTGGAATTGTTGGTATACGCGCTTTCTTTCTGAAAGTGGTTGATCATCGTGTTTTTAAACGGCGTGCACTGGTGCTTGGTACAGGAAAGCGGGCTGGCCACATCAAACAGCTGGCTGGACAGGCGCCTCTGATGGGTGTCGATGTTGTTGGTTATGTGCACGTGGGCGAGGGGGTGAATGATGACCCGGGTGTTATCCAGTATGACCAGCCACTGCGCGAGATCGTCGGGGAAGGAAGGGTAGACGAGATTGTTCTGGCCGTTGATGACCGGCGCAAGGGTATGCCGGTCACAGACCTGATGGACTGTAAGATGGACGGTGTGGACGTTGTTGATCTGCTGACATTTTTTGAACGGGAAACCGGCAAGGTCAAACTGGACTTGATGAATCCAAGCTGGTTATTTCTGTCTGACGGCTTTCGAGTCAGTACTGCACGATTCATGGCAAAGCGTGTGTTTGATGTTCTCGTCTGTTTACTGCTGCTCCCGATTTTCCTTCCCGTCATGGTGTTGGTAGCCGCTGCAGTCTGGTTTGAGAGCAGGGGGATGGAGCCTGTTATCTACAAGCAGACCCGGGTTGGTGAAAACAACAATAATTTCACCATCTACAAGTTTCGCAGTATGGGAACCAACGCTGAAGTGGACGGGGTGGCCCGCTGGGCAGAAAAAAATGACATGCGGGTTACCCGGGTAGGAAAATTTATTCGTAAAGTCAGGCTGGATGAACTCCCCCAGATTTTCAACATCCTGAAAGGTGATATGAGTTTCGTGGGGCCCCGTCCGGAACGTCCTGAATTTGTAGGGCAGCTGGAGAAAGAGCACGCCTACTACCGCGAGCGACATCGTGTAAAGCCCGGTCTGACCGGTTGGGCCCAGGTCTGTTACAAGTATGGCGACACGTTGGAGGATGCCTATGAGAAGCTTGAGTACGATTTGTATTACGTTAAAAACTACAGTGTCTTCCTGGACTTGCTGATTATTGTTCAGACGATACGGGTCGTCCTTGCCGGGCAGGGTGCGCATTAAAACAGGATCAGCAGTGACCTGTTTCGAAGGGTCTTTGCCCTGGAATCCCCCACCCCCCCTTCACCGCTGTGGATAAAAGTTATGAATGGACTTGCAGGTGATTAATATTGGTTTAACCAGCTATGCACTGGGTTTTGTTGCCTATCTGGTGCTGGGTGGTTTGCTGCTGACAGGGTGGCGGGGCCGGATGCAGGGTGGCCTGCTGGTCCTTGCTGTATTCATCACCCTCTTGTGGTGCGGGCTCCATGCTACATGGGCAGGTTGGGATTTTCCTTCAGCCCGGTTGCTGCAAGCCACGGAACCGCTGCATTTGGTCGCCTGGGTTATATTCCTGCACGGATTACTGAACAGTGCACAGAAGCGCATAGGCCTGGTTACACGGCTGATTTACGTGCTCTCGGCGATCATGTTTATTGTGCCGCTGATTGTTCCCTATTTTCCTGCGCTATTGTTACAGGAAGACATTTCCAAAAAGTACTACTTTCTCGGCTATGTCCTGCTATCGGTAGGCGGGTTATTCCTGGTTGAGAATCTGTATCGTAATACCCGGCCGGAACAGCGCTGGGGAATAAAATTTCTTTGCCTGGGTATTGGCGGGATGTTCGCTTATGATTTTTTCATGTATGCCCAGGCCCTGCTATTCAATCAACTGGATTTGAACCTGTGGGTCGCGCGCGGTGCTGTCTTTATGCTGGTGGCACCACTCATTGGCATTGCAGTGGCCCGCAATCCTGACTGGTCAGTGGATGTATTTATATCAAGGGATGCGGCCACACATACCGCGACCCTGCTGTTTGCCGGATGTTATCTGCTGTTTATGGCCGCAGCCGGGTATTACATTCGGGCGTTTGGCGGCGACTGGGGCGTCGTGCTGCAGACTGTCTTTCTGTTCGGGGCGGGTGTGGTGCTCGCCGCACTGTTATTCTCGGGACAATTGCGTGCCCGTATCAAGGTGTTTCTCGGCAAGCATTTCTTTCGCCATCGCTATGATTATCGCGAACAATGGCTAAGGTTCACGAATGCCTTATCGTTGTGCAAGCAGGAGGCATTGCCATACGAATGCGTTGTCCGGGCAATAGCGGACGTTGTTGACAGTTCCGGCGGTCTGCTATGGATGCGCAGGAAGGATGACACGTTTGAGCAAATTGCGCATTGGGGAGTTTCCGGTGGGGAGGCTGAGATATTACCTGCAGACAGTACCCTGGTCCGGTTCCTGAAAGAACGTGGGTGGGTGATTAACCTGGAAGAATACCGGGTCGATCCTGAATTCTATTCGTATCTTGAATTGCCGGACTGGGTCAGGGACTTGCCGCGCGCATGGCTGGTTGTGCCATTGCTGGACCAGAAAGCGTTACTTGGATTCATGGTTGTCACCCGGCCACGTGCCAATGTGCCATTCAACTGGGAGCTACGCGACCTGGTGAAAACCATGGCATGCCAGGCGGCCAGTCATCTTGCGCAGCTCGAGGCAATGCGGGCGCTGGCTGAGGCTCGCCAGTTTGAGGGGTTCCATCGCTTGTCCGCCTTCGTGCTGCATGACATCAAAAACCTGATCGCCCAGCAGTCACTGTTGATAAGTGTTGCAGCGGAACATAAACACAAGCCTGAGTTTATCGATGATGCGGTCGATATCATGGAACATTCCGTGGCAAAGATGCAGCGGCTTATGCAATTGTTACGTACAGGGGGGGCGGGCAGCAAACCGTTGACGACAAACCTGGTGGTGATTGTGAAGAATGCCGTGAATCATTGCACAGGTGGCA